>CAJXUM010000001.1 GCA_913060855.1 uncultured Lewinella sp.
AGATCAGCCTCGGTCTCGTGGGCTCGGAGATGTGTATAAGAGACAGAGTTTATATAATTAGTGCCGCTATTGCTATTCAATCAGGAGAGGTAGATCTCATACAAATAATGAAATCCTTTGATTTGGTTGTTCCTGCCTTTGTTTTAATATTTGTTTCCACCTGGGTAACCAATGCATCCAATTTATATTCTATATCTCTTACCTTTAATACAGTCATTGAATCTTTTGGGTATGCCAAAATGTGCATAGTCACAGGCTTTATTGGGACAGTGATGGCATTGTTAGGTTTCTCTAATTACTTCATCGAGTTCTTAAACATTCTAGGCGTTTTCACACCGTCGATTGCTGCTATCTATATTTTGGATTTCTTTTGGCTAAAAAAGCAACAATACGATTTAGATAAAATTCAAGCTTGGGGAAAGCCAGCATTGATCAGTTGGGGGCTAAGTTCGGCAATAAGCCTAATGACCTATCAAGAAGTTTTCCAAATCACCCATGCGTATTTTGTTGATTCTTTTCTAATAGCAGGTGTGCTGTATTTTTTCTTGAGTAAGCCACGCCGAACATAACAAATAGTGCTTATGATACTATGGATATGCGCTTCAAAAAGAGCCTTGTCTTAGCAAAAAAATGACACTTTTTTCCTCCAAAAGCATTGCCCAAACATGCTCTCAGAAGTTTTCCCAGACAGGACTGGGGAAACTTCTGAAGTCTAAGGCTTTTGATTAGTTCACTCGCCTACCAGTAGCTCGTCGATTTTTCACATTTACTTTTCTAATCTTCTTTAAGTCTACCATCAGTGCTGCGTAAGCATTCTCAGAATCTACGCGGTATTTACGACCATCATAGGTAACCTGTCCACCCCTTCTCTGCCATTGGGAAGCCAATAGTACATAGCGTTCACCCGCTTTTGGGCTTGGACCAAAAATGAGGAACTTGCTATCACTGCTGTCTTCAAAACCAACCGCAAAGCGATTCTCTTTGGGTTGAAAGAGTAAAACCCCAGGTGTGCCTTTGCGGATGATTACCTGGTCGATATTGCGACCATCTACCACCTTGATCTCACCTGCAATGATTTCGGAGGTGCCACCCGATGCCTCTCGTTTTAGCACAATGTCTTTTGATACATAAAATTGGATACGTTTCAGTTCTGCATCAGACCAATCGTATTGACTCTGCAAACGTTGGGTGAATGGAGTGAGCGTTGGGCTACAGGATGCCAGCATCGTCATGCTGATAACTAGTAAGAAGAATAATTTTGCGTTTTTCATATTTGTAGATTGTTAATGATAAATATTTAGACCGAAAAATAAGGACATAGTTTAGCTCGCTCCAATGGATTAAGACACTTTAACATGATTTGCACTTTTTTAACAGCTTGTTTTTAGCCGCCAGTGATTACAATAGGAGGTGGTTTAGCACTTATTTAGTACATATATTTAATTTTACATAAATATAAATACTATATGAGAAACATTCTTTTGATATCTCCGTATTAGCTGTAAGACCATAACACCAAAACAGACACACACCAATCAATCAAACGGTATTTCTCCCCCCTACTAGAGTAATGGATTTTAATGTCCAATCATCGTTCAAACGTTGCTTACCTTTAGTAAAATATCCTTGACCTGTATCCAGAAGTTGTTGTTAATTATAGCCCGGTACCTATAATTACAGCCTGTCGAGTAACTTTTTCCATGAGTAGGAAAGAAACTTTAGACATTAGGCCGAAAACCAACTGCTTTTAGATCGCGCTGATTACAAGTATTCTAACCTTTCAACATGATATTACAGGCGTGCTAGGTAATACTAAGTTAATGATTTAGTGTTGCAGTTGTGCATAATGCACATCCAGTAAACCTGTCCTACATTAACCCAATTCTACGTTTTACACGCAAGCGACTCATCCAATTAGAAGATTCATCCTGGACATTAGGATAAGACTTATTCTGTGAGAGAATAAGCCTAGAATTGCCTATGCCTAATAATGGTATAAGGCTTACCTGCCCAGCGATGTGCTGAATCAGCTTAGTAAAATACTGTCTTATAATAACTACACTAAATGCCATTAAAAATGTTTAAAACAAGCACAATCTTTCTGACTTTTATGATCGTTTGTATGGGGTTTTCTTTTCATGCAAATGCACAGATAGGCTACCTGAACCCTAATTTAAAGGAACTTCCAATCGTTATTTCTTGGACGGGTGATGGTATTAAAATTACAGCAAAGGGAACTTATGCTAATACGACCAATTTTTTGCATGTTAAAGCCTCACGGTATCTAGAACAAGCCGGAAGTAATGAGATTCGGGTGATTCCTGGCTCAGTTAACACGCCGGTTATTATTGATTTATCGAATTTCATCAGGAAAACAGAACCAACCGCCGATACCGGCAATATGGTAGACCTGAGCACCCCTTTTATTGATATAGAAATGCCGAAATTGGCCTTGTCTAATTATAATGAACCGAATAGTTTTATACTTGATCTGCGGGGTTTTACAGATGAAAGTAACTATTCTCAGCAATTATTCTTGTTTCGCGGCTTAGATGTATTCTTTGTGGCTACTGATAATTGCGCCAACTTGGCCGCTAATGGCAACAAAGTACTAGTAAGCGTAGGCCACTGTGAAGTGAAACATGTCGTTTTGAAGGGAGGATTATTGGATTTGGACGATATGGATGAAAAAATACCGGCGCTATGTAGAAAGTACAATGAACGCTATTATACACAAAGTGACGGGGATGCTTTTGTTTGCTTGGAAGACTGTAAGGAAGAAGATCCTTTAGCACTTCAGAATCAAAGCCACGTGCGCGGCTTGGTAACCAAGTATAATATTACTGACTTTGAAGATCATCCTATCTCTTTTCTAGATGATGTTATTCTTACCAAAAAGGGAGTGGGTTTAAACCTGAAGGCTAAACCGCTAAAGCCCCTTAGAAAGAGAAAGAATAAGAAGGTGGCTTATGAGGCCTATGATCACTATAAATTCTTTCCTTGGTACGAATTTATTAACCTTTCCTTTACTAAATATGTAGATGAAAATCAGTTGTTGATTGAAGATGCTTACAACAACAGCTACATCTTTAATTCTCGTGTTCATTTTTCAAATGTAGAATTGATCCAGTTTTTTAATGAACTACAAGCATTGATCTCTGCACAAGTAAAATAGAAGACAACACAGCGATTCGCTAATTCTTACTACATCTAACTAACATGGCATACCTTTCCTTCGAATGAGGAGGGTAGGCCATGTTAGACCTAAGCATACACCTGATTCAACCATCAGACGTAACCATCACTAGTACGTCTAATTCTCAGCTAAATGGCATTTAATTACCTAATCGGTAGAGGTAGTAAATTTCTCTTTACCGTCATGTTCTTAGTCGTTTCATTATCCATAGGATTTTCACAAGTATCCATCAGTGGACTTGTGATGGACAATGTTAATAATATTCCTATCACCGGTGCGAATGTCGAAGTGAGGGGTGAAATTGAAGGTACCTCTTCAGCAGAGGATGGTTCTTTTAGTATCACAATTAAACAGCCCTTACCCGCCAAACTGATTGTCACCTATTTGGGCTATCAGTTGCGTGAAATTATGATTGATCGCCCAACAAGTAACCTATTGGTATCTATGATGCCTGGGGCCCTGATTGGCCAAGAGGTAGTGGTGTCCGTATCGAGGAAGCGAGAAAAGGTCCAAGAGGCTCCTTCTGCGGTAGATGTGATACAACAGCGAGCCTTATTAGCCGATGCGGTGAGTAATCCATTTTTATCCTTACGCAATAAGGTCGGCCTGGATGTCACGCAAACCGGTGTGAATGGCGGGCATATTACATTGCGAGGTCGTTCGGCGGTATTTCAGACGGAGACCTTTGTGATGTCGGATTACCGGAATTTGATCATACCAGGATTGGGTACGTTGGCCTATGGTCAGCAGCCGATAGATCCGATAGATTTGGAAAAAATAGAAATTGTGAAAGGCCCCGGTTCGGCCTTGTATGGCCCTGGTGTAGAAGCCGGGATTGTCCATTTTATCTCTAAAAGTCCCTTTGACAAACAAGGCACTACGTTTAGTCTTGGGGCAGGTACCCGGAATCTATTGCAAGCTTCGTTTCGGCAAGCTGGGGTATCTGCTAATGGTAAATTGGGGTACAAAGTGACCGGTTACTATCGGAAGGCCAATGATTGGGAAATTGATCGTCTTGATCCTACAGAGGCAAGTCAATTTGCCAGTTTTAAGCCAAGAATCGTCAGTAGCTTGACGGATAAACTGGTGACTAATACAGTACCCAATTACAAGGTGGAATCGATGGGCATTACCGGTACGCTGGCTTATCGCCCTAATGATGAAACAACGATAACCAGTACGGCCGGCTGGTCAGTCGGCAAAGCCTTATTTCGCACTTCGCAAGGAGTAGGGTATACCGCTGCGCCTCGACCTTTTGCCCAAACACGAGTGCAGTCTGGCGGCTGGTTTGGACAAGCTTTCTGGTCTTACCAGGGAGGTAAGGATGGAAAAACCTATTTATATGCTACTGGCCTGACCACTATTACTGAATCTCATCAGTTTGAGGGCCAGTTGCAGTATACTTTTGATTTTGGAGAGGATAAGATCAATTACGTATTTGGCACGGACTATCGTTTGAATACCACAGATACCAAAGGTACGGTGCATGGACGCTGGGAGACTATGGATGACTATGCGATTTTTGGTATTTATGGTCAAGCCAAAATGTCGATCAGTAATGATGTGTATTTTGTGGGTGCGGCTCGATTTGATCATTTTCCAGCCTTAGAAAAATCTTCCTATTCTCCTCGCTTGGGTTTGGTCTATAAACCTACGCCCTTACATACTTTACGACTTACTTTCAACCATGCGGTGGGCGCACCATCTGCTATCAACCTTTATGGTGATTTGGCGTTGGCTGATACAGACCGTTTTTCTTACCATCTACTAGGAGGTGCCGATAAAATTAGTTTTGACAATAAGCAAACCGCGAGTTTTCTTCCAGGAGTCGGGCTAACGGAGGGCGTTGGGCTGGATCTACAGCCTGTCTATAGCTTATTGACCCAACAATTAGCCGAAAAAGGCTTAGCATCGGAGGAAGTAATCAATTACCTCAATGGGCTTGAAGAACAAGTATCAGGATTCTCAGCCGGTGTTTTGACCCAAGAACCTTTAACCCGATCTACGCTAGACCTATCCAGTTCCGATATGTATGAAATTGGATACAAAGGTTTAGTGAATAATCGGTGGAGTATTGGAATCGACCTTTACTATAATAAGAGAACTAATCTGCTGTCTGCGCCGATTCTGGCTAGCCCCTTTGTGATGCAGCCCACTTTAGCGGCCGACTTGTCCAAGGCTTTAGAAAATAGCCTCGATGGAGAAACATTAGCTGATTTGGGTGAAACGCCTAGCTCTATTGCTAGTCTGTATGCTCAATTAGCTCGGGGCTTATCTGTAGATCCATTAACTGGAGATCCGCAGGTATTAGGATTGATAAGTACCGATCAATCTCCGGAGAATTCCGCTTTACCTACAGCAGACTTAGCATATTACAACATTAGTGAAATCGATTATTATGGGTTGGATTTTTCGCTGAAATACTATGTCCACAAGGATCTTTCGATTTTTGGTAATTTGACGTGGCTCAGTCAGGTCTATTTTGAAGACGTACCCATCGGAGAAGGTTTTGATCGCTTAACGACTGATTTTAGTTTAAATGTACCCAGTACTAAAATAAAGATGGGTATAGAGTTGGCACCAGATTATGGCTTCAATGCTTTTTTGATGCTACGTTATCAAAATCGATGGACGAGTATAAACGGTATTCCCTGGTCAGGCCCGGTAGATGCTTTTACCTTGGCTGATATAGGACTGGGCTACGCTTTTCAACAAAATTTTCGGCTAAACCTAACGGTGACGAATGTATTTGGAGAAGATTATCGAGCCATTTACGGCGCGCCTAAGATTGGCCGGCAAATGATTGTAAAGACTTATTTCGATTTCTAAAAATAGCAGATGATACAAACGGGATTACAATCGTTTTAAGCGAAAAAAGTCCTGCATCAACTGTCGAGCTTCAGCTTCCAAGATGCCAAATTCTACTTTGGTTTTGGGATGTAAAAGCCTTTTACCAAAACGCATAAAACCTCGTTTTTCATCCTCGGCTCCGTAGACCAGCCGATCCAGCTGCGCCCATTGCAAAGCACCGGCACACATTACACAGGGCTCGAGGGTGACATAGAGGGTACAGTCGACCAGGTATTTGCTACCCAAGTAATTGGCAGCAGCGGTCAACGCAACGATCTCGGCATGAGCCGTTACATCATTCAGTTGCTCCGTGTGATTATGGCTACGTGCAATGATCTGATTATTAGAGACAATAACAGCACCAACGGGCACTTCTCCTAGGTCTTTGGCTTTTTCGGCCTCGCGCAAGGCCTGCCGCATAAAATGTTCATCGCTAAATACACTCAATTTCATAGCTGCAAAGGTCAATAATGCGAAGAAAAGGAACAAGGATTTGACTTAAAAAAACTTTTACGATAAGAGTTTTTTCTTTTCCCATCATTTCTTATACCTTTGCGCATGGAACGACAAAAAATACAAATCGACAAGTTTTTAGGCGAAGCACTGACCTTCGATGATGTGCTCCTCGTGCCCGCTTATTCTGAAGTTCTTCCCAGAGAAGTGAACGTTTCCACTCAATTTACAAAAGGATTAAGATTGAATGCTCCCATTGTCTCTGCTGCCATGGATACGGTAACAGAAAATGTGTTGGCTATTGCCATCGCTCGACAAGGCGGGATTGGTATTATCCATAAAAATATGACGATAGGCGAGCAAGCCGAACAGGTCAGAAGCGTAAAGCGTTCTGAAAGCGGCATGATTGTAGACCCCGTCACGATGAAGGAGAATGCCAAGGTAGGAGATGCGCAAGCCTTGATGCGTCGCTACAAGATTGGAGGTATTCCAATTGTAAATGGACACAATAAGCTAATTGGTATATTGACGAACCGGGATCTTCGTTTCGAAAAAGACGAATCGCGTTCAGTTAAAGAATTGATGACGACCAAAAATCTCGTGACAGCACCGATCGGGACTACGCTCGAGCTAGCCAGGGATATTTTGCAACGTCATAAGATTGAGAAACTACCGGTAGTGGATGATAAGCAAACCTTGGTAGGACTCATTACCTATAAGGATATCTTGAAAGTCCAGGATTACCCCAATTCTTGCAAAGATTCACTCGGTCGATTAGTAGTGGGTGCTGCAGTAGGTGTGACGGCTGATATGTTGGAGCGCGTACAAGCATTGGTAAATGTGGATGTAGATGTTATTTGTCTCGATACGGCTCATGGCCATTCACAGGGTGTCTTGAATGCAGTGCGAGAGGTGAAATCTCAATTCCCCAACTTGCAAGTGGTAGGTGGTAATGTGGCGACTGCAGCTGGAGCCAGGGCTTTGGCGGATGCTGGTGCAGATGGCGTGAAAGTGGGAGTAGGACCTGGTAGTATTTGTACGACACGAGTAGTAGCTGGAGTCGGTGTACCGCAGCTGTATGCTATTGTGGAAGCTGCAAAAGGATTAGCAGGAACCGGTGTACCCATTATTGGGGATGGCGGTATTCGCTACTCAGGTGATATCGTCAAGGCCTTAGCAGGCGGAGCGAACACAATTATGGCAGGTAGCTTATTTGCTGGGGTGGAAGAAGCACCTGGCGAAACCGTTATTTTTGATGGAAGAAAATTCAAAATCTATCGCGGAATGGGATCACTGGGCGCCATGAAAAAGGGCTCTAAGGATCGCTATTTCCAAGATGTAGAAGACGATATTAAGAAACTAGTACCAGAGGGAATTGAAGGCCGTGTACCTTTTAAAGGGAATGTAGCAGAAGTGATGGTCCAATACTTGGGCGGCTTGCGGGCAGGAATGGGGTATTGCGGTGCGAGGACCATCGAAGAGCTGCAAAAATCGAGCTTTGTTAAGATTACGGGTGCAGGTTTCCAAGAGAGTCATCCGCATAATATTACAATTACGAAGGAAGCGCCTAATTATAGTAGGAGGTAGGGATAATGGGTGAAGAAGTGAATGAGTGAAGAAGTGAATGAGTGAATAGGTGAGGTGCTGAAATCCACTTCACTCATTCACTTCTTCAGCCATTGACCTTCTGCAACAGCCACTCTTTTTCGGCGACATTGCCCGTACTAATAATGGTTTGTTTCAGCTTGAGCCGCGTATTGTCATCTGATGGGTGTAGGCGCAAAAGCTGATGCGTAAAGCGGATTAGATTCAGATAGTTTCCGCGATGATAGCCAATGTCTTTTTGGCGATAAACCAAGTTCTTGAAACTTTCCAATAGCGACTCTAGGGCATCCGTCTCGCCCAGTTCAAAATAACTTACCAATAGCATTTTTCGAGCTTCTAATCCATGTAAAACGTCTTGGAAATCGGTCTGGCGTAAGAGCGACATAGCTTTCGAGAAATCTCGTTTTCGATAGTATAGATTAGCCAAATTAAAGTTGAGGGTACTTTCTCGGTATTTTTGTTCGATATAGGTCTGATATTGTTTTAGAAAAACCTCCGTCCATTCAAAGGCTTTTAAGCCCATCCCCGCCAAGGCGATATTGTTGTAGGTAAAGCGAGACAAATAGCCATTTTCTAAGAAAACATCGGTGGCTAAGCCTTCCTTATAAAAGGCGAAGGCGTGCTCGAGGAAGATGCTCTTGCCTGCATTAAGCTGCTGTATACAATAATTAATGGCTAGTAGATAAATAGACCTTAGTTCATAGGTGGGGAAATAATGATTAGCATTGATAATCAGAGACTTGAGTTGTGGGAAATGTAAGTCCTCTTCTTCCCCTTTCAAGGTGTTATATAAATGAAAATAGACCATTAGTGCGGGGCTATGACTGTAATCCTTTGTTCGTACTTCTTGTAAAACAGCCGCAAATAAGGGCAAGTCATAGGTGTTTTCCAAGACCGTCTGATGAGAGAGGGCTACGCAGGCCTGTTGCAGCTGCTGGGTCATGAAGAAAAGCGTGCTTTGATGTGCCCATTCTTGAAAACCAGTCGTTGATCGACGACTTTGGTTAGCGGAAAAGATATACTGTTCTTGCTGGAATAGAAATTGGCAATAGTGATATTCTTGGTTTCTAAAAGGTTGATTAGCCAGCTGTTTTGCTGTTTTATGGCTGCTGGTCTCAAAGGATCGATTCAAACCCCTCTTTCTAAAAGCACTTAATAAGGACAATTGAGGCCTTAGTTGCCCCGAAGCCCACTCGCTATAAGCCAGGTAATCCTGCAGTAGCTGAAACAAAAAAGACATGGCGTAGCGTATGCGCTTCTCTTCATAGGCCTTTCCGGGATAAACCGCTTTAAAAACTAGGGGCTTTTCCAGCTTATCTACCTGTCCCTTGGGTATCACTTTTTTGAAATAATCCAGCAGCTCGATGACGTCTTTTCGGCTGTTGTGGAAGGGAGAAGCGACGAATTTGGTACTCTCTACCCACTCTTTACGGCGAAAGGTGCTTAATAAGGCGATGAGTTGACTGTTTTTCATTTATGATAATTTGGCATAAATAAATATAAAATGCTGATATAAAATTAGTAAAGAGATAATTAAAGAAATGAAATATTGGCAAATAAAGAGATTTGATATTGCTTCTACCTGATATGGCTAGTACTTTGGGATCAGATTTAGTTAATGACTGAGGCTTAGACTTCAGAAGTCTTGCTACAGTTTGTTACACCGTGCCTAATTCTTATCAGATGAAATGTAAACTTATGAGCAGATTATTTATCCTTTTCTTCCTGACTTTGTTTTTTGGTAAGCTGAGTGCCCAGACCTGGGAAATTACGCCCTACGTAGGTGGTGCAGAGGATGTCATAGAAGATGGCAATGGTGATTTTTTTGTAACGGGTGCGGAGGAAGGACAATCTGTAGTGCTTAAGCTTGATGCCTTGGGAAATGTTCTTTGGAAAACTACATTGCCAGGACGTGTTGGCCGAACTATCGATCAATTGTCAAATGGCGACTTAGTCGTGGCAGGTATTTTGGATGGCGGAACGCTTCAAGATACGATCGAATCTATTTTTGTCGCGAGATTGAGCGAAGCGGGGCAGCCGATATGGGACAGCGAATTCAACTTTTACTTCGAGGAGCGAGTGGATAAGATCTTTGAAGCGAATAATGGGGAGTTGATTATTACAGGCTCCTATCTGCAAGAAATGTTCGCTATTAACCGTGCCTATATACTGCGGATAGATGCTGATGGCAATTTTATATCGCGGGGTGAATATGCTAATCCATTTTCTATAGCCATCGATGGTATAGTAGAGTTACCTAATAGCGACTTTATAGTGAGTGGAGTCAATGATCAATCTAATCTTACCCAAATCGATGTGCTTGGTACCACACAGGATACTTTTAATTTTTTTTCTATGCTATTCAATAATATGACAGCATTCAGTATTATCCCTCAGCCTAATGGCGAATATGTCGTTTTTGCTGATGGTTTTGAACCAGGTATAGTTTATACGAGGCTGGATGAAAATTGGAATGTAATAGGAATTAATCCCTTCCCAGGGCGTTTCTTTAGCCAGGGCTCAAATGGTGCTTCAGCGATGGTGAATGGTGACTTTGCGGTAGCAGGCTATAATATTGAAGGTTTAGAGGGAACCTCAGATATTTTCCTGATTAAAGTAGGGGTCAATGGCGAACAACGCTGGCAAAGAAATTATGGTAGAACGATAGACGGAGTACCTCAATGGGAGTATTTTGGTTCGGTGAAAGGAACGGCGGATGGTGGGGTAATTCTAACTGGAGGAAGTGGGACTATGGCTTACATTATCAAAACAGATGCTTTCGGCAATATTTATCCCAATTTTATTCAGGGGAATGTTTTTTACGATGAAGACGAGGATTGTGCTTTGAGTGAGTCTGAATTGATCTTGTCAGAGTGGGTGGTGCAAGCGATAGGAGACGGGAATACTTATTATGGGGTAACAGATCAAATGGGAAATTATGAAATCAATGTACCTGCTGGCGATTATAAGGTCTCAGCCCTTCCGCTTAGTGCTTACTGGGGCAACACTTGTCAAGAAAATTATACGGTCAATTTTACTAATCAGCCGGACACACTAATAGTGGATCTAGCTATGAAAGCTATTGTTTTATGCCCGATAATTGATGTTAAGATTGCGACTAGTCGACTTCGTAGGTGTTTTCCCAATACCTATGAGGTTGACTATTGCAATACTGGGACGGTGGAGGGCGGAGATAGTTATATTGATCTGTCTCTAGATGAATACTTGACCGTCGATTCAGCTGACCTAGCTTACACAATGGTGGAGGAACAGCTTTATCGTTTCATGATCGGGACAGTAGGAATAGGGGAATGTGGCAGTTTTCAAGTACATACGACCTTGGCATGCGACCAGGATATTCCGATTGGTCAAGTACATTGCGTGGAGGCCCATGCTTTTCCTGATACGCTATGTTTTGGTGAAGACCTGAATTGGGATGGTTCCCAAATTATTGTGGATGGCTTTTGCCGATCGGATACTGTATTTTTTAGGATAGAAAATATTGGGGTAGGGGACATGGCCAGTCCGCAGACTTATATCGTAATAGAGGACCAAATCATCTTATATGAAAAAAACTTCCAATTAGACAAGGGCACTTTTTTGATAGATACTATTATCGGAATGGCGAACGAGTACACGATTATCGCGCGCCAATCGGATGGCAGTCCATTGGGCGATTATCCCAACATTACCGTTATCAATTGTGGTGCGGACTCTACTAGTCTTCGACTCAATCTACCTTTATCCGATACTTCCCCTTTTGTGGATATCCACTGCCTCGAAAACGTCGACTCTTTCGACCCCAATGATAAAGCCGGAGGCCCAAAGGGATGGGGTGATGAGAAACTCGTTTTTCCCAACACCGAAATAGAGTACAAAATCCGTTTTCAGAATACGGGTACCGATACCGCTTATAAAGTGCTGATCAAGGATTTGATTCCCGCGACACTGGACGTGAAAACCTTGCGACCGGGCCCTAGTAGCCACCCCTACAGCTGGTCTATTGAAGAAAATAACAGCTTGACTTTTACCTTCAATAATATATTACTACCGGATAGTACGACTAATCTTGCGGCCTCTCAGGGTTTCGTTAACTTCACCATAGCGCAACAAAAGGACTTACCGATCGGAACGACGATAACGAACACTGCGGCTATCTATTTCGACTTTAATGAACCCATTTACACCAATCAGACGCTACACAAAGTAGGTACCTTATTTACCGGACTGCCAACCAGCGTCAAGGACAAGCCGCTGAATACTCAGCAGGTAAGTGTATTTCCTAACCCCTTTGATGAACAGACAAATTTTCGGATAAAGAACCTGCCTGCACAGTCGGTACAATTGCAATTGTTTGATATTACCGGGAAATGGCTTAGAACGGAACAATTTCCAAGTACCTCTTTTGAAATGTCAAGGAATGGCTTACCAGCAGGTTTATACACTTATCAATTGATGTTGGAAGATGGGAACTGGGCCAGTGGGAAAGTGCTGATTGTGGACAAGTAGGCCGTTAGTTGCTTAGGTGTAGACTTCAGAAGTTTCCTCGGGAGGGACTGGGGAAACTTCTGAAGTGGGTTGGTCGATAGATTAATTATCTACTAAAATCAACTGCACCAAAAATGGATGCACTAAAGAGCAGCGATTTGGGCTTTCCAAATCGCTGCTCTTTTAAATATATGTTGGCTACAAGCTCATGCTTGTATGCCGGTTTTGGCTGCGAGCCAGCTCGCTGTAAGTAATTGTAGTCTGTATATGCTGTATCTCGGCGAGCAGGCTCGCAGCCAAAGCCCGCGTACTAGTAAAACTAGTAGCGAACATCTGATATTATATATCCAAAATGGTGAAGTTGATAGGAAGAAACCCACCTAGTATCGACCAATCCACTTCGGAAGTCTCCAGGGATTAGACCATTAAATAGCTACCCGTATTCATTGACGCGAAATCTTTTCATTACTTCAATACATCAAACACCCGCGAATACTTCACTGTAAAGCTGCGATTCCGAATCAGCCCGTCAGCGGTTGTTTCATTATAGACTAGAAAAAGCCCGGTATTGGCCTGTTGCAACCAGCCAAAGCGGGCATTAGAAGACCAAATACCACTTACGCTATTATACTGAAAAAGGCTTTGGACGAAAATAAGTGGGGTGAAAGAGTAGGAGAGTCGAGCACGGAAAATATCGGTAGTGAAATCTCCATTTGGAAGCTGAATATCGTTGTGGATGAGACTCCATTCCGAATTGAACTTATCGCCTAGTCGAATAGCCAGGGTACCACTATTGGCATAACGTTTCCCTCCAAAAAAACCACCGGTAACCGACCGGACATTGATGGAAAACATCTTACTTGGGTTGGTAAAGAATACAAATTGAGCCTCATGGTGTCGGTAAGAGCCCGCTGGTACGATGACCTCATTAGAAATCTCAAAATCTTCCACCACGCCTTCCAATGTGAAGTTGATGCCCGTATGCAATTCTGTTCCATTTTTCCATTCCCAATGATTGTCTACGTGTAAGAAGCTAGTGACTAGGAAGTTATTGAAATCCCAATAGGAGCGATAAGAAATATGCGGCCGCAATTCCAAAATCCCAATGAAATTCTTGGGCCGAATCTGCTTTAAGATCCGTAATTCTGGCTTGCGAAAGGCATTTCTAAGCAGAAACCCCACCTCCGGATTGAATCCCTCACCCACCTCTGTATAGGCCGCAGAAAGATCAAGTCCATTCCATAAATAATTGGATTTAAACTGATAAGATTGAGCGCCATCATTGATGCCTGGCGTAACCGTTCTAGCATAAAAGCCAGACAATTGCGCTTTTTTACCAATACCCAAGCGGCCATCAAAGGCGAAAGTACGGTTGAAATCATCTTCTACGTCCCCCATGCCTTCTCGATTGATGAAGGCGGCCCCAACCGCTGAGCGTTTGGCAAATTCATGATTCACCCGTGCGACAGTAAAGTTATTAGGATCAATGGCTTCTTCTTCGACACCTTCTGTGAACATACTAAGGAAACCTATATTGGTCTTATTGACTTTTCCCGAAAGCCTCGCACCTCCGATAATAGGCACCTGCTGGCCATTGGTGCCAATGCCGATTCGACGGCTAAAGAAGAGGTCGACCTCGCCTGGGCTTCCGACCGAAAACTGGCCGGCATTCTCTAAAAAGAAGGGGCGTTTTTCTGGGAAAAATAAATTGAATCGATCGAGATTAACTTGCTGGTCATCGACTTCCACTTGCGCAAAGTCGGTATTGTACGTCAGGTCTAAGGTAAGACTGGGGGTGACACTGTATTTAACATCCACACCCACCTCTGGTTGTAGGTCGGTTTTGGAATCAGGATCTTCGTAATCTCTAGCTACTTGTCCCAATACATAAGGAATTACCTTGAGGTTACCAGGATTCTTTAGGTTTAAACCCGTCAATTCGCCGGCCATGGATACCCGATTCAAATCAAATTGAATGGGCATGGGGGCCCAGTAGGCGATTTCATTAGACTTGCGAATATTGCGGCGGAAGTTGAAGCCCCAACTCTGGTTCTCACCGGATTTGAAGCGCAGGGTGCGCAGCGGGATGGCGAATTCGGCGCTCCATCCGAAGGTCCCTACCTTGGCTTTTACCTCCCAGGAGGCATCCCAATTGATATTAAACCCACCAATGATTCCGCCTTGTTGCCGGTTGACATTGAAGTTACCCTGCCCCTCATTATTCACCTGTGCATCGTATTCTACTCCTTGAGAATTGGTGCCAAAGATGAAGCCATTCTGCCCATCATGATAGGTATCTACCAAAAAAATAAAGCTATCGGTATTATCGAGTGAGGCATCTCGGCGGGCATCAGATACTACGAGCTTATCTGGCTCTGCATCATGGCAAACTATGGCGATATAAAAAGTGGTATTCGTATAGGAAATATAGACTTCTGTTTTTTCTGACGCGGCTTGGCCTGAGTTGGGCTGGATTTGCCAGAGATCGGTGACAGCGGTGACGGCTTTCCAGTACTCTTCTCCCAATACCTCTCCATCAATTAGGGGGGCTGTTTCGATATATTGAGCCGAAACACTCGGGCGTTCATTATTATTGGATTGGGCTAAACTTAGCAGAGGTAAGCCCATAAGAAGATAAAGGCAGGCTAGTAGCGGTTTTGATTGCATGATAGTTGGTCGTTTCTAATACTAGTTTAAAGTGACTGGTAATTTACCCAAAATTGACTGACTTGACCTAACCACGCGTCCGGATTTTCTAATTGACAGAAATGTCCCACCCCTTCAATAAAGCTTAAGGTGGCTTGGGGCATCACCTCTTGCTTGAGGTATTGGGGGACAGAGACAGGAGCGACCAGGTCTTGATCTCCCCAGCAAATGTGCAATGGAATTTGGGTATGTCTAAGGGGAGGTAGCCAGCGATGATTCTGAAATCGCTTCCGATCGTTGAGGTAACGGATGATCACATGGAATAAGCGTCGTCCCTGATTATGATGAATCGCTGCCCACATCAAGTCAATGGTCTCATCGCTCAGGCCGGCACTACGGCTAGTACTTTTTACTTGCTGTTTAAACATAGGGAAGTTGAGTAGCTTGCCCAAAATGGGGCCTCCTCTCTGCGTTAGCAACCACTTTTGGGTTATTCGTAGTTTGGCTTTTTCCATCACCATATTGCCATTGGTAAAAGTAGCAGATAGGATTCCTGCTGAAAACCATTGGGGCAGTAAATCCTGTTCACTTCGGGCAATCAATTCCGTCAAAACCGTATCCCCCATATCATGGGCCAAGATATGTCCTCCCTTTATGCCGTAGTGACGCCAAACCTGTAGGGCAATATCAGTCTGCTCAAACAGCGAATAAGTAAAGCCTTCCAACGGTTTATCGCTGAGACCATAGCCTAAGAAATCAAATACGATGATACGTTGAAAGAACCCCAGCAGGCCATCAATATTGGCGTGATAGGAGAAGGAAGATTCGGGGAAGCCATGCAATAATAGCAGTGTATCTGCCGGCTCAGCATCAGGCGATCCATACATTTTGGTAAACACTCGATGTTGGAAAGGACCTAGCGATAAGAAGGATCCATCCGACGCCCACTGCTGTAAAGGAAGAGGTAAACTAGTATTTGATAACATGCTATTGGTGTATTATTTTCTAGAGAAAGGTAGCACATTATCATGGACTATTAATTAGACTTTATTATGAAATAATTTGTAGGGAGCTAAATTATCTTTTGTAGCAAGCCTTCGTTCTTCATCAGTCGCGTAGCTAATGGCTATGCTCCTTCTTCGGGCCTCGTCTTGCTGCAAAATCTTAATTCCCATCCCTATACAACCCATTTCATAATAAAGTCTATTGACCTTTGAAAAGTTTAAGGCGTTCACTGCAACTATTTTGGCAAACCATACTCTTTAGTGTTACAAAACCCGACTATCATGATTATGCACACTATCAAACTGGCGTTTCGCAACTTCAGACGCCATAAAAATTCCTTTTTTATCAATTTGATTGGCCTCTCTACTGGCCTGGCCTGCGCGCTGCTTATCCTCCTCTGGGTCCAGGATGAGCTAAATATGAATAAGTTTCACGAAAAAGATAATCGACTTTTTCAGGTCATGGAGCACCAGCAATATGCGGAAGATGTCATGACTACGATTTCGACTCCTGGTCTGCTAGCCGAAACTCTGGCCGATGAAATTCCAGAGATAGAACATGCAGCGACTTGGAATTGGCTGAGCAGTTACACCTTAACGGTAGGAGAGCAAAACATAAAGAAACGAGGACATTATGTAGGCCCCGATTTTTTCCATCTTTTCAGCTTTGATTTGATGGCCGGGACACCCAATGATGTCCTACGAGATATGAATGCGATCGTCATTGCTGAAGACCTGGCCAAGTTACTCTTTGGCTCGGTAGAGGAAGCGATGGGACAATCGATCGAGGTAGAACATGATGAAGTATACGCTGTAACAGGTGTTTTTGAAAATGTGCCTGGAAATTCCTCGGCGCAATTTGACTTCATCATGAATTATGAGAAATTTAAAAAGGAGAATGATTGGATACTGAGTTGGGGCAATAACTCACCGCAGTCAGTTGTCACCTTAGTAGAAGGAGCCGATGCAGAAGCGGTAAGCGACAAGATCGCCAACTTTGTAGCGGAGCGAAATGAAGAATCCAATGTTACGCTTTTTCTAAAACCCTATTCAGAACGATACTTGTACGGCCGCTATGAAAATGGAAAACAAGCAGGGGGGCGTATCGATTACGTTCGCCTTTTCTCGATTATCGCCATCTTTATCCTCATTATTGCCTGTATCAATTTTATGAATCTGTCGACAGCGCGGGCATCCAGGAGAGCGAAGGAAGTCGGGGTGAAAAAGGCAGTAGGGGCTCTGCGCTCTGCTTTGGTAGGTCAATACTTGGGAGAGTCGATTTTGATCGCTTCCTTTTCGCTGATTGTTGGAGTCATGTTGGTTTGGTTGTTTTTGCCTCGCTTCAATTTGATAACGGATAAAACACTGAGTCTTGGATTCTCACCGACGCTGATTGCTACTTTTCTAGGCATTACCCTCTTTAGCGGAATTTTAGCCGGTAGTTACCCCGCATTGTACTTATCTTCCTTCAAGCCGGTCGTGGTATTGAAAGGAGAGATAAAGACTTCTTGGGGCGAGTTGTGGGCGAGGAGAGGCCTAGTGGTTTTTCAATTTACCTTATCTATCATACTCATTGTTGCGGTAATGGTGGTCTATCGTCAAATTCAATTTGTCCAGTCTCAAAACTTAGGTTTCAAGAAGGATCAGTTGATTCATTTTGATATGGATGGTCGATTGGAAGACCAAACAAAAGCTTTCCTTGCAGAAGCGAGCAAACTCCCAGGCGTGGAGAAGATTTCAACTATCTCTCATAATCTCATCGGTCGACAAAATAATACGAGTGGCTTGAATTGGGAAGGAAAAGATCCGAATGATCGCGTACTATTCGAGCACGTGCGTGTCAATTATGACTTGCTAGAAACAATTGGCGTTGAATTGGAGGAAGGGCGTTTTTTCGATGAAGCCTTTGGTGCTGATTCTAGTAAAATCATTTTCAATGAGACCGCTATTAAGATCATGGGGATGACAGATCCTATCGGCCAAAAAATTCGACTTTGGGATGAATATGATATGGAGATCGTTGGTGTAGTCAAAGATTTCCATTTCCAATCCTTTCATGAAGAAATGGAGCCTTTATTCTTCCGCCTGAGTCCAGAAAATACCTGGGCGGTGATGGCCCGTCTGGCTGCAGGTCAGGAGCAAGTAGCGCTCAAAGAGCTCAAGCAATTTTATGAAAGCTTCAATCCTGGCTTTTCCTTCGATCCTGAATTTACGGATGAGCAATATGCCTTGCAATATGCAGCAGAACAACGAGTTGCCTCCCTCTCACGCTACTTTGCCGGTTTTGCCATCTTGATTTCTTGCTTGGGACTATTTGGCTTGGCTGCTTTTACTGCTGAACGCAAAAAGAAAGAAATAGGGATTCGCAAGGTCTTGGGCGCCAGCGTCTCGAATATTGTGGTCTTACTTACCCGAGATTTTACCCGCCTGGTATTGGTCTCGATTCTATTGGGGCTGCCCGTAGCCTACTTCATGGTCAATCGATGGCTCACAGGCTTTGCCTATCACGTGGACCTCAGTCCCTGGTTCTTTGCCTTGGCGGGATTCCTGGTGATGTTGATCTCTTGGGCGACGGTGAGTTCGCAGGCACTACGCTCAGCGCATGCCAATCCGAGGGATTGCTTGCGGAGTGAGTAGGAGGTTAAGAGGTGAAAGGGTGAAGAAATGAAGCAGTGTTTTTCATTTACCTCTTCACCCTTTCACCTCTTCACTTCTTATTCAAAAGGCACCGCCACTTTCGTCTTCTCCCAGCTCAACACCAAAGCAGGGCTCCCACTGTCCTGCAAGGCGATCGTAAATAGCTCTTGCGTATCGTTTAGGGCTTGGGTCGGAACCTTAACTTGCAGCACATCGGCAGCTGCGTCACGGCTCGCCTTGCCATCAAAACCAACACCCCAACCATACTCCTTTTCATTGAAAATGACGGTCCAGCTATCTTTATTGGGAATGGTCCAGAGCGTATAGCTGCCTGCGGCTAGTGTTTTACCGTCGATCGTCAAGTCTGTAGTGGTCGTAAAAGTAGTAGCTTCATTGGCTCCTGTTCGCCAAACCTCTCCGTAGGGAATGAGCCCTCCGAATATTTCCCTCCCTTTGACTGAAGGCTGATTGTAGAAAACACTAACCTTTGTATCACCATCTACATATTCCACCGTATCTTCCGGGCTGTGCTTTTTGGTTTGCGATTGTAGCACCTGAAAGGCGATGAATAAAATGACAGCTAGTGAGGCGATGACAATACCTGCCCATTTCAAAAACTTTTTCATATTGATTGTATTTTTAAATAAGTACTGTAAATACAGAAGGGAGTATTTAATCTTACAAATGAGAAGGCCGAAAGTTTACCTACGGATACCGCTTGCTCCAGTTTTAGTTCATCTATCAGAGATCGTTTGTCTGTCTTTGACCTTCAAATGAATAACGAGCCGCAATACCGGGATAAAGTCTACTGAATGAAGAACATCTTGTACTTATTGATCGCTACTGCCACTTGGGGGCTCAATTTTTTCTTGGCCAAAGTGATGATGGAGAGTAGTTCTGCGATTGTTGCTGGCTTTTGGCGATATGTAATAGCTGTTCTGGTGTTAGGTTTGTTGCTGTGGGGGAAACTTCCGACTTGGAGAGAGATTCGACAGCAATCGAAAGCCTTAATATTGGTGGGTGTTGGCGGAATATTTGTCTTCAATTATTGTTTTTTTGTAGGCCTTGAGCACACCTCTGCGATCAATGCGGCTCTGATTATGAGCCTCAACCCCGCGCTAACACTTATTCTAAACCGGATTTTCTATAAGAGCCCGATATCCAATTGGCATATTGTAGGAATACTGATTGCCCTATTGGGGGTTACTCTTCTGATAACGAAGGGACAGATGGGTAATATTGGAGCGTTTAAGATGGGGAGCGGCGATATTTACCTATGGTTGGCTAATCTAGCGTTTGCTTTTTATCATTTGGGGGTTAAACAGTATGGGAGCAGGATGCAGAACTTACAATTTACCTTCTTTATTACCGTAGTTTGCTGCTTTTGTTTTTTACTTATTATCCAACCGTTTACTTGGTCTACGATTTGGGACTATCCCGCCATATTCTGGTATGCCGCCTTGGGGATGGGGGGGCCAGGCACTGCGCTAGCTTATTTTTCCTGGAACCGAGGTGTCGCAGGTATGGGGATAGGGAAAGCCGCTATTTTTATGAACACAGTGCCCCTGTTTACTTCCATTTTTGCTGTTCTTTTCGGAACAACTTTAGCGTACTATCATTTGTGGAGTGGACTATTGATTCTCTTGGGGCTAGTCGTTATTCAATTGCAGCAACTTCAATACCTGCCAGGATCTAAGCATACATAGGATCTATTGCAAAGTTAGCCTCAGTGGACCTATTTAGGATCGGAAAACTAAGCTTGATCGAGGTGCCTTGACCCGGAACTGACTTTACAATCTTAATTTCTCCATCCATCTTTTCTAAAACCTTCCTAACGATAGCTAGACCGACTCCCGTTCCGGAATATTGTTGTCGACTGTGCAGGCGTTTGAAGAGATCGAAGACATAAGAATGATACGCTGCTTCAATACCAATCCCATTATCTGTGATGACAAATTCATGTGAATGGGACGAACAATAGTATTTGATGGCCACTGTTGGTTCATCACTATCATTATACAAGAAACCGTTTTCGAATAGATGCTTGAATACTAGAAAAAGAAGGTTCTCATTGCCAAAGATTTGAGGAAGACCGCCGTAGATGAGCTTACCATTTCGTTGTTGAATTATGTGATCCATATTGGTTTGCAGGCGGTTCATCACCAAGTCCATATCGATATTTTGCAACTTCAAAACCTGGTCTTGACTAATGTTATTGTAAATCACCAAGTTATTAATGAGTAAATGCAATTGTTTACCACTACTGATGATATATTGGAAGTAATCTTGCAATTTTGAGTTAGGGGGAATTTCTTTGAGGGCCAAGTTAGAGAAACTAACGATATTCCTTATTGGCTCCTTTATATCGTGGGAAAGCAGGTGATTGAAATGGGTGAGTTCCTTGTTTAATTTTTTAATGGATGCCGATGCTTCAATCTGATGCTGTGCTTCTTTACATTTAGTGATATCCTTGGCTATAATTATGTTCTTTTGATCAGTTGGACTAAGATGAGTTTGGCAGGAAATCCAGTGATAATGGCCCGACTTGTGTCGAATGCGCAATTCTGTAGGCGGCACCTCTTGAGAAATCTCATCGATGCTGTCTCCATAACGCAATTGATCTTCTCGATCGAGCAGCTTGGAAAAGTATACTCCAGCAATGTCATCGCGTTGATATCCTAATCCATTTTCTGCTGAGGGGTTAATCAACTCGATCTTTCCTCTGGCAGAACAAATGAATATCATGTCAGAAGATAGTTCAAATATTCTAAGTAAACAGTTCATGGTTTAATCGCTAAGCATTAGTGATTGCTTTCAAATAGATAGCATTTTTTAAGTCAATTGGGTGTGACAGCTATTTGTTAAAACCTTTTGCGCAGCAAAAAGCATTCTTATGCTATTGCCTAATTTGAGTGAAATAGGAATTGGGCTTATTAGGGTTTTACTAGTACTGGAATCTTTTCCCAGCCACTTATTTTGTTATAAAAGTGGCTGGGCTAGATGTATGTTTAAATAAAAAAGGGAACGGTTGTCTATAGAATCATTACTGGTTCTATGTTATGGTCAAAGGTGCCGGTAATTAATATATGGATAAAGCGCAATTGTTCGTTTTTGTGACATGGCAAAGCAATTCTTTTTCCACTTTTGAGTTAGAGTTTATAGGTGAAAGACAAAAATTGTGTACATAAAGTCTGTTGCATAAAACAATTTCAATGTAGTTCCGTAGGACATAGAGACGGTTTCCGTTACTTTCCTATAAACCTTCATTCAAAGCAGGTCTTCTCTCTTTTCTTTTATAGCTACAGAATGGTCCCCTACACAGGCCTTTCTGGACTTACTAATTGCTCAATATGATGAAAAAAGGAAAAATTCGCTTGCTCGTTGACGCCCGAGTTTTGGAAGGAGAAGCACAAGGTAGTGCTACTTATCTCCGGGAATTGTACAGCGCTTTTATGGAAGCCTACAATGACGAATACACTTTATTCTTTGCAGGGGAAGACGAAAAAACAATCCGTGAGCATTTTGAAGCTCATCACGATTTTACCTTTATTCCGCTCACGACTAGTGGTCGATTCAAACTGTATGGGCAGGTATTTCCTCGCCTCATCAGAGAATGGAAAATAGATTGGGCGCATTTTCAGTACATGGTTCCCTTTGTGAGGAAGTGTAAATATATAGTCACAACTCATGATGTATTATTTTTGGACTTTCCACAGCAATTTCCTTGGACTTATCGCACCAGTAGGCGAATACTCTTTAAATTAGCTTTTTGGAATAGTGATGCAAAGATTACCGTTTCTGACTATTCCAAGCAGGCTATAGCCCGCCATTTCGGGGTCAAGGCTTCCGAGATTTATGTTACCCCCAATGCCGTACGACCACAGTATTTCGAGACCCATAATAAGGCTGTTATTCGCAAGGATTTGGCCTCGCAGCATGGGATTGAAAACTTCGTTTTATATGTGAGTCGATTGGAACAACGGAAAAATCATCAGCTCTTAGTTGATGCTTTCGAACAATTGGATTTATACAAAAATTACCAGCTAGTCTTTGTAGGTAATAATTCGCTCAATGATACGGCATTGCAAGAAATGATTGATACCGCCTTGGTCAAATATCCAGGTCGATTTCATTGGTTCCGGCAAGTAGATGAGGTATTATTAATGCAATTGTACCGCGGTGCTAAAGCCTTCGTTTACCCTTCTCTCGCCGAGGGATTCGGTATCCCCCCTTTGGAAGCCGCAGCCTGTCTGCTTCCTACACTGTGTGCACGAAATACCGCCATGTCAGATTTTACTTTTTTTGGAGAATACTTGTTTGATGCGGCACAACCCAAGGCGTTTTATACTCAACTCGAGCAACTATTGGAGTCACCACTTTCGGACGAAAAGCTCCAGGATATAGCGCAGCAGATCAAAGAAAAGTACAGTTGGCAGTATTCAGCTAGAGTAGTACATGAAGCGATTCAAGGAAACAAACCTAGTGAAAAGATACAAGAGGATAAAAAGATAGGGCTTCCTAAAAAAGCAGTTTCCAGATAAGAAAGTATCGCAAGGAGCTTGAAGACCAACAGCTTATTAGCGTGAATCCTTGCGGTGTATCCAAATCATTGATGATTACATCTTCAATCGCTGAGCCACCCAGCTTGGCTAGTTGTATCTTGTCTGTCAGCCAATCCGTCCAGTAGATCTTACCATTTTCCAGCGCTAAGCTCACTCCTTAGGCTTTCACCAAGTTGCCAAATAGCTTGAGAATGCAGATTTGGTAGGCAGGTTTTCTGGCATATCCGCTTTCGTTTCTATATTTCTGACCTTCCATGGCGCAATTGTCAGAGAACCTATTAATTTTGAACACTCTCGTTGGGTTACCCAAACGGCTCAGCAACTTCCTTTAAAATAACTTCTATACCTAAAGATGACGTATCCTCGACTCGGGCCTTCTTTTTATCAAAACACAGATGTAGTGGCTGTGGCCCAATCCCTGCTAGGTAAGTACCTGGTATCGAATATCGATGGGGAACATTGTAGTGGACTCATCACAGAAGTGGAAGCGTATCGGGCACCAGATGATAAAGCCTGTCATGCTTATAACAATCGCCGTACCAAGCGCACGGAGATCATGTTTTGGCGTGGTGGGGTCGCCTATGTCTATTTATGTTATGGAATTCACCACCTATTTAATGTAGTGACAGGTGACGAGGACATGGCCCATGCCGTCTTAATAAGAGCTATTGAAGCCAAGGAAGGCCTTCCTGTTATGGAACAAAGACGAGGGATAGCCCGGGAAAAACCACAATTAACGGCTGGTCCTGGCGTTATGTCTAAAGCAATGGGCATCACTACGGCTTATACGGGCCATAGTTTAGTCAAGCCCGATAGCTCCATATGGATTGAAGATCGCGGGGAAGAATGGCCGGGCAACGAGATAGTAAGCAGCCCTAGAATTGGGGTAGGTTATGCAGCTGAATGTGCTGCCTGGCCCTGGCGCTTTTATATGGGAAACACTAAATGGGTGAGTAAATTAAGGTAAACCGTTTTTTACCCTATACACAAAATACAACCAACAGGTATCCACGAATAATTGTAGAAAAATGAAAAGACTACTTGGACTATTATCCGCTTTTTTTCCATTACTGCTTACGGCACAATACGCCGATGACAATCTCTTGTACATTGATCATGTGTATGTAGACAATATAAAAACAGTGCAACTCAATGTGGCGAATCTGCCACTGAGTGTCCCCGTTGTTAACCTGGAATCTCGCATCCCATTGATGTTATCCTTTGATGACCTGGACGGAGAAGTGAAAAACTACATTTACACCGTACAACATTGCGACATCAATTGGGAACCTTCCAATCTATCAGATGTGGAATACCTAGATGGTTATATGGATGATGATATAGATGAGTACAGTTTTAGTTTCAAGACCAATCAGGCTTTTGTGCATTATGAGTTGCTCTTACCGAATGATGATTTCCAGTGGACTAAATCCGGTAATTATTTATTAAAGGTTTATGAAGACGAAGATGAGCAAAAGCTAGCATTGACTCGTCGTTTTGTAGTGGTGGATCCCAAGGTGAGTATCGATTCTAGGGTAGTAATACCTGCTATGGTGAGTAAATCTAAGTCGCATCAAGAGATTGACTTTTCGGTGGATTATGAAAAGTTTCCCATGCGGAGCCCTCAGCAAGAGATCAAAGCCGTGGTGATGCAGAATGGGCGTTGGGATAATGCGGTGACTGATCTTTCACCTAACTTCACTCGCCTGAATTCGGTCGTATTTGATTACCAAGATAAGGTGCTTTTTCCGGCAGGTAAGGAATTTCGCTTTGCCGATCTTCGTAGCTTTCGCTTTGGAACGCCTAGTATTGCCATTGTAGAAGAAGTTAATGGCACCTATGAGGTCGCTTTAAAAATAGAAGAGAAACGTTCGAATAAGCATTACATTAGTTGGGATGATTTTGGAGGGAGTTTTATTATCGAAACCCGTGATCAGCGGAATAATGCACTTTCTTCAGACTATGGAAATATCTTCTTTTCTTTGAAGGTAACGGCCCCGTTGTATGAAGAGGAGGTGTATATTTTGGGCGGGATAACGGATTGGCAATTGAAAGAAGAGTTTAAGATGATTTATAATCCGGCCGTCAATGCCTATGTCGGAAAGGCTTACCTCAAGCAAGGGGTTTATGATTTTATGTATGTGACGGTGCCTCGAGACCCTGCTAAGCGTGAAAAGGCGATGCCTGATCTTGCAGAACTGGAAGGCAACTGGTTTGAAACCAATAATAATTATACGATACTCATCTATTTTAAGCCCTTCGGAGAGCGATATTACCAGGTAATCAGTGCTAGTACTTTTAGTTCTTCTGCTCGGTAGAGGCTACACTCTTATTGGTTTTTGAGCATACTCTAGGGTGAAAAAGGAGGGCCATTAAGCGCTCCTTTTTCACTTAGCGGCTAACTGCTGCAGCTTTTCTATTGGCTGTTGCAGGTGTTCCTACCTACCCTATATTCTCAGCAAGGAAACGCTGTTCTTCCTCTTTTTCGATCCTCCAATCGAAAAATACTCTCCTCGCTAAAAAAACTCCTTTTATCCATGATATGTAGAGATTGATATAAATAATTCAGCCAACCGTAGGTACTTTACTACTATTGTGCAACCACATAAATAGCTTACGTAGATTTGACACTCAATTCTAATTATGTTATCAAAAGCCTTAAAATCTACAACATGAAAAAGATTTTGACCCTGCTGTTCCTTTTGTCTTGTTCTGTAATCATGCTCCAAGCCCAAGAAGTTTGGTCTTTGGAAAAATGCGTAAATCACGCTCGCCAGAACAGTTTGAACGTAAAGCAGGCACAATATGGAATATTGGATTCTGAGCTAGCTAATAAACAAGCTCGAATGAATCGCCTCCCCAACCTAAGTGCCAGTATTAGAGGAGGGTACCAGTTTGGTCGAACCATTGACCCTACCACCAATGAATTTAAGAATGAAAGTATTGGTTTCAATGGTTTCGGTGTCGATGCAGGTGTAACGCTCTTCGCTGGAAATACCATTAATAACTCCATCAAGCAAAGTAAGTTTGATGTGGAGGCCGCCAAATTAGATGCTGCTGCCGCATCCAATGATATTGCTTTGCAAGTAGCTTCTTCTTATCTCTCTATTTTATTAGCAGAAGAGCAGTTGGAGAATGCCGAAGTGCGCATACAATTGTCAGAAGCTCAGTTGGCACAAACGGATAAGCTCATTCAAGCGGGTTCTTTACCTTCGAATGATCGACTCGATTTTGTAGCCCAAATCGCAAGAGAGCAACAGGCCATTATCGAGGCAGACAACTTGGTGAATATCAACTACCTTACACTCAAGCAATTATTGGAGCTAGATCCTAATATCGATCTCCGTATTGTACGCCCAGAAGTACTCGTTCCAGAAGCCAACCCTAATGCTTTTACCTTAACAGATGTATACAATACAGCCTTGAGTAGCCAGCCACAAATTGCAGCAGGTGAAATGAGAATCAAGAGTGCAGAATTGGGTGAGCGATTAGCTTACGGCCAAGGTTTTCCTACGCTTTCCGCTTTTGCCGGATTGAGTAGTAACTATTCTTCACTAGCACGAGATTTCTTGAGTTATTCTGAGCAAATTGAACAGAACTTCGGACAGTATGCTCAGCTCAGCCTCAACATACCCATTTATAGTAACCATAGGAATAGAGTAGGATTGGACCGAGCACGATTGAATTCACTCAATGTTGAAGTTCAAAACAAGCAGGCCAAGAACTTACTCAAAACCAATGTACAACGATCAATCGCTGATGCTCGAGCTGCCAAAGAATCTTTTGCAGCAGCCCAGCGCTCGGAAGAAGCGGCAAATGCTGCCTATCTCAATGCACAGCGACGGTTTGAATTAGGAGCGATCAACTCCTTAGAGTTTACTACTGCATCCAATAATTTGAACCAAGCCAAGGTATCCTTGATACAGGCTAAGTACCAATACTTATTCAATCTGAAAGTAGTGGATTTCTATATGGGGAAAACCATTAAGATAGATTAAATCAATAGTATAATATACACACACTCGATTGTAGGACTAAGCTATGATAGAGCAGTAGTTTGCGCACTTCATTTCCCGCTGGAAATGAAACATAGGCTACGCTAAGATCAGCGAGAGTCTGCATGTAGAGAACATCTTTAAATTTTTAACTCTCATGGCTAAACGTAGAAGAAGTTTTTTAATCATCGGATTGATTGCCATTATTGGCATTTTGATTGCGGGAGTGGTTATGAAGAATAAATCCAAGCCCAAAGGGGAAAAGGTAATGGCCGAAGAAGTAGCCGAAAGGACCATCAAAGAAAAGGTCTCCGCTAGTGGGAAAGTCTTTCCTGAAGTGGAAGTAAAGATCAGTTCGGATGTTTCTGGTGAAATCGTCGAATTACTAGTAGAAGAAGGGGATTCGGTAGTGACTGGACAATTGTTAGCTAAGATCGATCCAGATGCTTACCAATCGCAAGTAGAGAGAGGGGTAGCAGGGGTGAATAGTGCCAAAGCCAACATGGCGAATGCGCGTTCGCAGATTGAAAACTTCAGAGCGCAGAAGGAGCAAATTGTTGCACAATTGACCAATGCGCAAGAGATTCATAAACGTAATGAGAAGTTGAAAGGAGAAGGTGTGATATCGGATGCTGATTATGATGCGTCCTTATCTAGCATGAAAGCATTGGAAGCCAACCTTAGGTCAGCAGAGGCCAATATCAAGGCACAGCAAGAGGGCGCACGTGCGGCGCAATTCTCAGTAGAAAGCTCTCAAGCAACGCTGAGAGAATTGCAAACCAGCCTGAGACGTACCACTATTTACGCGCCTAACAATGGCGTAGTTTCTGTCCTAAATGTAGAACAGGGCGAACGGGTAGTAGGTACTATCCAAATGACAGGTACGGAAATGATGCGTATTGCCAACTTGAATACCATGGAAGTACGTGTGGATGTAAGTGAAAATGATATTCCACGCGTTGCTTATGGTGATGAAGTGGAAATCGAAGTGGATGCCTATGTCGATCGCAAGTTTATGGGACGTGTTACACAAATTGCTAACTCTGCTACCGGAGCCGGAACTACGACTGCATTGACTAGTGATCAGGTGACTAACTTCGAGGTGAGGATTCGAATGGATCCTAGCTCATACGCTGATTTGATCAAAGCGGGTAACAAGTATCCGTTCCGACCTGGAATGTCAGCCTCCGTAGAGATCAACACTGAAACGGCGGAAGATGTCGTAAGCGTTCCCATCCAGTCGGTAACGACGAGAGAAAAAGAAGATAAGAAAAAGAATAATAGAAAGTTTGTCAAAAATGACAACGAGGAGGAGGATAAAGAGGCAGACCGAAGAGATGATTTGATGGAGGTTGTTTTTGTGGTGCAAGGTGATACCGTGAATATGGTTCCTGTACGCACAGGTGTTCAAGATGACTCCTATATTCAAATCAAAAGTGGCCTCAAAGCTGGAGATAAGGTCGTTAGTGGCCCTTATTCAGCGATCTCTCGTAAGCTGAAGAGAGGAGAAGTGGTTCGTGTTGTCGACGAAGAAGAATTCTATAAAGAAAATAAATAAGGCTTTGTTTTTTATAGCGCTTGAGGACTACTAATCATAGTGGCCCCCAAGCGCTATTTTTATATTTAGGAAGTATATTATAGCCTTCAACACTTTTGTATAAGCGTGCTCCATACCCCAATAGCAAGGCTTTAGTAAGCCTATCTCAACATCGCAATATGCGGTATCCCATCCTCTAGATAAGTTTCACCTTGCGGCACAAATCCAAAGGATTCGTAAAATTTGAGCAAGTAAAGCTGAGCGGAGATCTTAACTTTCACCCCTGGCCAAAGCAGTTCCGTTTGCTGAAGACTTACCGTCATTAAATGTTGACCTTCTCCCTTTCCTCGTATAGACTTGGCATTCAATACCCTACCAATAGAAGCATATGCTTCATAGGCGACACCTTTAGGCAGTAGCCTAGCGTAAGCCAACAGAGAGCCATCTGCATCCTTGCCTAGGACATGCCAGGCGGTTTGATCCTTGCCATCCGCATCCAGGTAGGCACAGTCTTGCTCTACTGCAAAAATGGCTTGCCGTATGGTCATTATATCATACAACTCATCCAACGTGAGCTCGTGGAAAGCTCGACAAGAATAGTGGAGCATGTATCAAAATTTGTAACAGGGGATATTGTCTTTACTTTTCGACCGAGAAGAGAAGGGCGAATTGCCACCGCCACGGCCAATTTGAAATGGATTGATTTTGAAGGCTACGTAGATATCCGTCCCAGATAAATTAGTACTGCTTACCCAGCTCCCTAGATGGTCTGTTCCAATGGTCAGGAAGGGAAGCCTTAGGCTTAAGCCCACCCGGAATTTCTGAAAATTGTACATCGAAACCGGCATACTAGCACCAAACCATCTGCGCTCAAAACGAGGGACAAATGCTATCAAATTTCCGTTTGGCACCGTTTGAGAACTAGGCGCTATCGTCTGCATCAAAACCATACCCAAGTACATATCATTGCTGAGGGCTTTGTCGACATGAATATTCAAACGACTGGGCAACCACATCGTGAATGCGTCTCCTATTAGAGAAGCCTGTTGATCACCCAAGGTTTCCAAACTAAATATTTGCACCACTTGATCTACTTCTTCAGGAGCATCAAAAAAACTATAGTTATTAGAATTAATTACACTGCCTGCTCCTGGGCTCACTTGGTGTAGATTCGTTTGCTTCGTGAAGTTGATCTGGCCAATGTCCATCAAGGCCGCACTGATCTTCCAGTCATAACCTTCGTCGAGACCACCTATGGTATAAACCATCCCGAGATCGAGACTATAACCGGTACCTAAGGGTTTTACCCTATTTTGCGACTCCTCGATGATGCCAGAGGTATAACCAAATTCGAAATTGAGACCGTCTCCAAAGAGATCATTATCGGGAAAGCGAGCCATCGTATAGCTTGTACTATTGTAGACAAAAGCGGCTTCGTATCCTCTCAGATATTTGGCGGTGACGCCAAAGGCTAAGCTACCTGAGGCCGTTTCTTTTTTGAAAGCATAGTTCAGTCCGATTTCCTCAAATCCCATCACACCAACGCGAAAAGGATCTACCGTGAATTCTTCAAAGTCAGGTTTCCGATTGAAAGGGAAATAACTGAATTCATCGGTTACCCCATTGGTTCCGGCTAAGAACCGCCCGCCTGTAACCAAGCCCAGGTAATGTTGACCCGCAATTCGAACAAAAAAGGAGGGGCCCACATAGCGGGATAAATTATAGGCATAGCGTTTTTTTCCATCATCAAAAAAGTCAACAGCCAGCTGATCCGTTTTCAAAGGGGTATCGGTGCCAACGCGTGGACCCAGCACAAGACTTAAGTTGCTATTGAAAAGGTCGCCTACCTTGGCATTGCGAACAAAAGCGTAATTATTATCTATAAATTGGGCGCCTTCCACTAGGTTGAGGTCCCAGCTAAAGGGCATCGCGGTATGACCAGCTGGATTAAATAGGGTAGCGTTGATGCCTGCATAATTATCGAGGCGAATGCCCAATTGTTCTTGGGCAAAGGAAAAGCTTTGCAAAGCGCAAAGCAACAAAACAAGTTTGTGTCTCAAGTTCATAGGATAAGGGTGTAGTATGAAGTAATGATCAGTGAATCTCTAAATTGGCGATAAGTTGCTATTAGTCTTATTTGATCATTACCAAAGGGTTTCGAATGGCAATATTCTAGTAACCTTTTTTTTGTTCAAATTATTACTTCGAAGGTGTTTAAAACAAAATTGATTAAAGCAAAAAGTATTGACTACCCAAAAAGGGCTACGGCTCAGAAGCCGTTTCTCAGACTTCTGAAGTTTTCTTTGTCATGCCTAGCGAAACTTCTGAAGTCTGAGCTTACCCCGCCAAATGCTCCTAAAGAAGCCCTGTAAATAGCTTCTTAAAGGTATCAAAAAAAAAATTAAATCTTCATCCCTTTGTAACTACTTCAGTAGCCTTCCACTTAATCATACAACTGCTCAGGGGGATAGAATATTACTCCTTGAAGCATAAACGCTTCACCTAAACAACTTCAGCGCGAATGGCTTCTACCTCGTCAATCGTTTTGGGCTTGGGCTTACCCAATAACTGAGCGCCGTTTTTGGTCATGACAAAATCCTCTTCGTTCCTGATTCCGCCAAAATTGCGATAGCTGTTTACCTTTTCCCAGCAAATAAATTCATTGAATTTGTTTTGCGAACGCCACAAATCAATCAGTTCAGGGATAAAATAGATTCCAGGTTCGATGGTGAAAACATGACCTGCTTGCAGCGGTTTAGCCAGGCGTAACGATTTTAATCCGAACTGGGTGCTTTTGGGCTGTCCTTGGTAACCGACCCAAACTTCGCCAAGATCCTCCATATCGTGTACATCCAATCCCATCATATGCCCAGTACCACAAGGGAAAAACAGCGCATGGGCGCCAGCTTCAAAAGCATCGTTGGTATTTCCTTTGGTAAACCCCATCGTTTTTAATCCATCGAAAATAGTTTTGCAGGCGGCCATATGTGCATTTCTAAAAGGGACGCCCAAGCCAAGGGCATCGATAGCAGCCTGGTGCGATGCTAGCGTCAATTGATAGATCTCTTTTTGTTCGGAAGTAAACTTTTTACTTACAGGAATGGTGCTGGATAAATCGCCGGCATACGACATTTGATTTTCAAAACCTGCATCAATCAAAAACAGATCTCCGTCTTTAAGCGTATTGCCGTGGTAATGATTGTGTAAAGTCTGACCATTTATAGTGGCAATTATCGGAAATGAAATATTGCCCCCGGCGGCAATGGCAATTTTGTGGACTTCAGCCGTTACTTGTGCCTCGGTCATTCCAGGTTTAGCAAATTTCATGGCTGCAAGGTGCATATCCACCGAAACATCCACAGCCAGCGCCAGCTCGGCAATTTCTTCTTCGGTTTTAAATTCGCGCTGGCTAACCACTGCCTGTATTAAATCAAGGGAGCATTTTGTGGCCACTTCATGAGGCGCAACCCCAATTAATTCCTGCAATTTTATCTTATTCTCAGCGCGATATAAGGGTAAAAAATGAATTTGTTGCCCCTTTCGTTTTGCCCCTTCAAGCATTGAGGTAAGTTTGGCGGCTGGCCGCACATTTGCTACGCCACAATTTTCTGCCTGCTCAGCAATACTGGCTTGTGGACCTCTCCAAACAAAATCTTCGACGGTGTATTCGTCCCCAAAAATAATTTCATGGTCATTCTCTATATCTATCACGGCTACCAAGCCTGGACGTTGTATAGCAAAATAATAAAGGAAAGTACTATCCTGCCTGAAGTGATAGGTATTATCGGTATAATTCATAGGCGATTCTTCATTGCCAAACAACAGAATCAATCCTTTTCCCACTTTTTGCTTTAATACTTTTCTTCTTTCTACGTACGTTTTTTGCTGAAACATAATGCTCCGATCTTATTAATGATTAGCCCAATTACATACTACTAAATAAAGCATAAATTTTAGGCAGAAAAATAATCAAACCTACTGTGGCAGCACCCATGGCCATTAGCAAAACGCCCGCAGCTGCCACGTCTTTGGTCCGCCCCGCGAGTTCATGAAAATCAGGCGAGACCAAGTCTGTCAAATGTTCTAACCCTGTATTAAAAGCCTCTGCAGCTAGTACGCTAAAGATGGCAAATAAAATAAAGCACCATTCCGTCTGGCTCAATTGAAAGTACCAAGCTGCTACTATACACAGTCCGGCTACTGCCGCATGTATTTTAGCATTGGGTTGGGAGGTAAATAGATCTCTAATGCCTTTAAAGGCGTAGGTGAAGCTTGCAATTCTATTCTTTACGGTCATGATACGCTTTTTTCGAAGTACTTAATCTGGCCTCTGCTTGGCATGGGGGGAGCAATGGGAAATGGGAAGGGGGAAATATTCCAACTTCCGATTTCCCCCTTCCCATTTCCTATTTATCCAACATCCCAGCCAAGACAAATACCTCTTTCTGTTGTATTACGTCTCCATCCGGATGGTGCATTTCTGCCCACAAAATATAGATTCCTGTTCGCGCCTTTTCCCCCATATTAATGCTGCCATCCCACTTGAAGCTGCCTTGAGTCGCTAATACTTCATTGCGAACCAATCGTGTTATCAATCTACCTTGCGAATCGAAAACATGCAAATTGAGTGAAAAACCTGATTTTTCAGTTTGGTATTCTATCAATAAAACATCTTCAAAACCATCAGAATCGGGTGAGAAGCGGGGATTCGGCAAGAATATGATATCATTGTCAGGGGCAGCAGTGGTATCAACAAATTGTGAGTTTTGATAAGTAGGGGTAGCAAAGCCAGCGGCTGATGCTGCTGAATTCCAATTTCCGGCATCCTGGGTCGCTCGTTCCGGATTCCCCCTTTCCAAAGACACCCCGTTTTGATCATCCAAAAGAGGAGAGTGAAAATCTTTATTGTAATCGAAAGAATCGATCACTACATTACTAGGGGTAGCCAGCGTAATATTCCCTTCATCATCGGATAATGAAGGGAGCGAATTCTTAACCATCGCAAGGGGTGAAAGGACATCATAACGGTTCAAGATATCGGCTGGCTCTTCAGAAATGACCACATAGGAAGATGGGAATAATAGGAAGTCTTCCTCTATGGGCCCTCCTATATTTCCGGAAGTAAGACTGAGATTGCCCAGACGCAGATTGCGCAAGTTGAATATCTTATCAGAACGATTGTAGAGCTCTACGAAATCTTTGCCCCCTGTAGCTGGATTGAATAAGATTTCATTAATGATGATATCACCTGCTTCCGGCGTTACCGTCAAGCCAAATTGGATACTAGTATTTTGGCTTTGGGTATTTCCTAGGCAATCACTCAACTGCTGATTGACAGAGGCGGTATATACAACGCCTTCTTGCACTGCATCCTCCAAAATGAGAACCACCTGTTTGTTTTCTGGTGATTGCAGGGATACAAAGCTAATATCCAGTGCGGGCTCAATGCCATAATTACTCGCAACATTGGCCGTGGCGGGGTCTAAGGCCTCATCAAATACGAGAAGTACCTCAAAATCACTGACGGCTACGGCCTGTATCAATGCAGGGCCTTCCGTATCTGGTGTTGTACCTTGCAATGAATTGACTTGTCCTGGTGTACCTCCTGCACTAGCTTCTGAAGCGCTCCAATTGCCACTACAATTGTAAGGTCCATCGGTTTGAATTAATTCCAAAGACCAGCCGCCACTAGATTTGTTGAAATCCTGGTACCAGGTACTCGAATAACTGACCTGAAAAATGGTATTACCTGAGTCATCACTTAGTACAATATCATCTCCACCATTAGTTAAGCTGGGGAACCCAGTGATGCCAGCTACTGCACCAAAGGATTCGAAAGCTGCTATCTCATCGGCTGGGCAAACAATAATGTAGGTATCAGGCGGTAAGTTGATATCTGGCAATGATTTGGGGCTAGCCCCTGTACTGATGGCTAGGCTAGACAAAGAAATGAGTTTATCACTTCGATTATATAATTCAATGTATTCCGAAAGGGGCAAACCAACCACTGGATTAGGGTCGGCCATGATTTCGCTGACTACTATGTCATTCAACTCAGCCGTTTCAAGATTGAAAAAAGTAAAAGAGGCCGTTTGGGACCCACTGCTGTTACCGTTGGTATCTTGCACGCCATCAGCGGTGAGGGTATAGTTTTGCTGATTGACAAGTGCAGTGCCCAATTGAAGGTTAAGGCTACTGGGCGAATCGCCAGCCGTAACGCCTGTAGGTGTCCCGATACCCCCATCGATGGAGAAACGATCAGCCGCCGCTACTTGCACTGGTTCATCGAAAGTAACAACAAGGGTATTCGCTGAACTGGCTGAAGCCGACAACAAAGAAGGAGGGGCCACATCCTCGAATATGGGGTCGATGGAGACATCGTCAAAAAAGAAATTACTACTTCTAGTGCTGGTATAATTACACTGAAACCCAAAGTATTGTCCACTTGGGTAAGTGGCATCGGTGGCCGTGCCTTCTGTTTGAAAATTGGTTCCACCCGTATAATCTGCGGCAAGCGTCCATACGCCGTCTTCCGTGCGGATCACACGAATTCTAGCAATCGGTTGCGAACCACCAACCGCACCAGCTGTTCCTGTGATGAGTGAAGTAGTGCTATTGCCATCTTGCCGGAATAATTCCAGGGCATCGTCGCTACCTGAAATTCCGCCAATTTTGACAAAATAACCTTCCAGATCTTGGCTGAGGTCCGTTTTAGAGGCATTGAGGTAAACACTAGCATAGTTACTAGCAGAAGGAGCAAATGTTAATTTAACAAGAAACTCCCACACGGTTGGGTCTTCGGAAGCAGTAGGTGCCGTCACCACTATAGATGAACTATTACTACTGCCAGGAGCTGGATCGGAAAGCTGTAATTCTTCTGCAGTTACTTGAAAAAGAGTGGTTTGACCAATCCAGCTTGGGTTGTTGGTAAAGTCTCCATCAGAGAAATCATCGGTTAATTGGGCTATCAAGCCGAAGGGGAGGCAGAATAGCAAGATAGGGATCAATGTGTTTTTCATAGGTACAAAATTATAGCAATTCTATAAAAAATGAGTTGACATTCGAATAGTTTTGCATTTGGAGACAAAAATACATTTGCGGCAATGCGCATATGCCCGTATCTTTGCTCTTCGATTTTCGCATTTGGCCCCAACCGAATTATTTGGTAATTTTTTAAATGTAAGAAAAATGAGAGTAGCAGTTGTTGGTGTGACCGGACTTGTCGGTACGGTAATGTTAAAAGTTTTAGATGAGCACCAATTCCCAGTCAGCGAACTAATTCCTGTGGCATCTGCCCGTTCGATTGGTAAGAAAGTTACTTACCAAGGGAAAGAATATGGAGTAGTGGGGATGGAAACAGCCATTGAAATGAGACCCGATGTGGCGATTTTCTCGGCAGGAGGAAGCACGTCTAAAGAATGGGCTCCTAAATTTGCTGAGGTAGGAACCTGTCTCTTATACACATCTCCGAGCCCACGAGACCGAGGCTGATCTC
>CAJXUM010000002.1 GCA_913060855.1 uncultured Lewinella sp.
GATAAGGACTAGGTGCTAATCGCTGCAATAAAAGCCACCATTTGCGAGCCTCTATTAACCAATTGATGGGCATCAGGATAAAAACGAGTAAGAGCAAGGGCCATTGCTGTATCCATCTTTCTGGCGTACACAGGGCTAGGAATGAGGTCCAGTAATCATGGCCCCATATCTGTTGGTAAAGCGTATAAACTAGTACTATTACTAGCAATACCTTTGCTCCTCCTATCCAGTAGCGCCGATTTGTTGGCCCCATACATTGAGTCGTTCTAGGGTTGAGTTTTACGTCAGGGGGTGAATCATTCACCTTCTGACGTAAAACTGCTGAGAATTCGCCAAATAATTTGGCTTTAGGACGGTATAAGCCTAACTTGCTTTTTTTGCGGTTTAATCGATATACTTTGAGTGACAAAAAAGACACCCATCGCATTTTAGGCATCGACCCAGGTACAAATATACTGGGTTTTGCGATCATTGAAGTAGAGAAGAAGCAGATCAAGCTATTGGAGTTGGGCGTCGTGCACCTCAGCAAGCTTGGTGATCATGCGCAAAAATTGAAGAAAATTTTTGAACGCGTTCAAACCATCATCGACGTTTACGACCCAAGTCACATGGCTATTGAAGCCCCGTTCTTTGGTAAAAACCCCCAATCGATGCTAAAATTGGGGCGGGCGCAAGGTGTGGCGATGGCTGCAGCGATTACCAAGGGCGTCGAGCTGACGGAGTATTCACCTAAAAAGATCAAGCAATCGGTAACGGGTAATGGCAATGCCTCTAAAGAGCAAGTGGCCGCCATGCTTTGCCAGATTTTGAGCTTCAAGCTAGACGGCCACTATTTGGATGCCACAGATGCTTTAGGTGCGGCGGTATGTCATCATTATCAAGCAGGATCTCCATTTGGAGGGAGTAAAAAATACTCCGGCTGGGGTAGTTTTATTAAAGACAATCCTGGTCGAATAAAATAGGCCAAATTAGTTGGCGTTCTTCACCTTGGCATCCCCTGATAATTGTTGTTTGTTGATGGTCGGATTTCCTTTGTAATTCATTACACTATCACCGGAGGCTTTAACCGACATTTCATCGGTAACGGTGAGATAGGCGTCGCTATCGGAAGCCAGGTCAATATCCAGGCTTTTTACGGTAAAGTTATAGCTCTTCACTTTGCTATCACCTCTGGCCTCTATGTTGGCATTATCAGCCTCCCCAATCAGGTTGATTTGCGAGTCACCAGTCAAAAGTGCGTCAATTGTTGTGACATCAAATCCGCCTTCAAATTTGCTGTCTCCTTTGACGGTTAGGATGACAGATTCCCCCTGCATCATATTGTCCAGAATCATTTTGGAATCGCCACTGATACTGGCTGCTAAATGATTGGCAGAGATGGGACCTTGCAATTGACTATCACCACGCAGGTTGATTTTTACTTGTTCATTTTGTAATTCATTCTCTAAGATCACTTTGGAATCCCCGGTGGCTTCGATATCCTTCAAGGTGGGAGTAGTAATGTAAGCATTTAGGGTTTTTCTTCCCCGGATGTTTTGAATTCCTTCTAAAGAAATGTGGAGTGTACTTCCAATTTTTTCGACTACAATATGATCGGAGAAATTATCATCGGCTTCGATTCGCACGCTCTCCTCTGCATCAGAAAATTTCACGAATACAGTGAAATCGTGGGATACATCCAGGGCGTCAAATCCAGTTATATCTTTCTCGATGTTGGTTATATCGCCAGAAGGCGTAAAGCTGTACTGTTCACAAGAGGTTAGAGATAGACCGAGAGCGAAGATGGCTGATAAGATGATTCGTGCTTTCATGGTTTTAAAGTTTACTATTTTTGATTGTTTTCACTTTACAACCTTAAGGATGAGCCATCTTTCATCCTACCCCTACATCCTTTTTTATGTCAGCACATTTTATTTGATCTAATTTGTTTTTAATTGATTGATTGTCAAGGCGAAAGATTGTGGTTCTTTTTTATGAATTATTTTTAATTCTCTCGTCATTATTTCTTCAAGAGCAGCACATCCTGAAAATCCATAGCCGTTTTTTTCTCTCTTCCACACCAAAATCCATAAAAAGTATTTTCTACATGGAGGCCAATTTTTGCTAGGTGATTTTCCAGATAGGTGGATTGATAGGCGACATTAGCGGCCTTGACTTTATCATCCATCAAGCGATAGTGACCGTAGTCATAAGGGAACTGGAATTTGGGATTGGAAGGACTGAGCCGTTCGGATTCTTCATTCCAGAGAAAAAAGGTGGCCATGCATCGTCCGCCAGGCCTCAATACTCGGTGGATTTCTTTTAGATAATTTTCTACTTCGTCTGGAAGCATGTGGGTAAAAACTGAAGTAAGCACAACAAAGTCGAAGTGGTTGTCTTCATAAGGAAAGCGAAAACTAGCCGCATTCAGGCCTTTGGAACGATAGAGGTCATTGTCCAAGGGAATATAAGTGAAATGAAACTGAGGATAGTGAGTCGTGATATTCTTTTCACACCATTCCACCCCTAACTTTACTACATCGAAACCTTCGTATTTGGCTTTACCGTTGAGATACTTTGTGAGAGGAATGGCAATTCGACCAATCCCGCTGCCAATATCTAGCACATAATGATAAGGGGCCAATTCCCCTTCCTGGATAAAATGTTGTAACCAGGCTTCCCCTTGTGCTTTGAAATCGCCTGATCCGGTATAAATTAAGCCTTTGGGCGGAATTAATTGTGCTTCTTTTGTTCCAAATTTTCGACCTACATCGGCCGGAAGGTAGTACAATCGCCGAGCAAGAAAGCGCATATTGGGCGGTAAAAGATAGAATAAGCGTCGGAGTATGGTCATGCCGAAAAATAGGCAATTTATTGTAGCTGCCAAAAGCGTTGGAGAACTATCACAATCGGATCAGCTACTTTGCATAAGAGGGATTAAAAAACTAACTTGCTCAATGAATCAAGCAGCTTTGTGGTAGACTTCAGAAGTTTTCATCAGACAGGACTGGGGAAACTTCTGAAGTCTAATGCTAATTGATTGATAGCGTATCCAATAGATATGTCCATGTACTTAAGTACTTGGACATAATTAGACATCATTTATTTCGAGGCTATTTTTTCGCCAGACGAGGCAAAAAACGTAGATATAGCCATAGTTACATCGTACCGAAAGCTTTCGGTATCTTAACGAAGTATGGTGGAAAAAGAGCCCGAAATAGATCTGATTTGATTATGTCCATGTACTTAAAATCTATTAAAGCAGAATAATATGATGCAAGGCAATATTCCTTCTAGAAAGAAGCCATTAATACCCGCCAGCGAGTCCTTGTTTATCTATCTGCGAACGCATAACCGGGAAGTGAAACTTCCCTTGCAATATGATGATTTGCTACGCTATAGTGCTTCCGTGCCCCTTATAGATCAGGCCGGAGAGGATACGCTTTGGGAAACGGTATATTACCAAGAATCGGATCGAAGGGAGATTTATGATGCCTTGACCCATATTTATTCCCTATTGAAAATGGACGGAGATACCAAGGCTGCGGAACACCTCAATGTGGCTCGAATTGACTTCTGTACTTTTGGAAATACTAAGCCCTTTCGGGTCCGAATTATCAATCGCCTGAACGATAATTACGATCATTTTTATGTGAAAAAAGCGGATGCTTCTCGAATTTATGGACTAGAATTAGAGGACCTGTTATCACCCAATCGCGTGATCTATATGGTAGATCGAAAGACACTAATTGAGGAGCACGTAGCGGGTATTCCTGGGGATAACTTCATGCAGCACGATCTAGAGGTTTCGGCTTTCAATAAGATCAGAATCGCTAAGGAATTTATCAAATTCAACGAGCGTTGTTTTGTACGCCTGTTGGGTGATATGCGTGCCTACAATTATGTGGTAGATATTACGCCAGATATTGAGGGTAATCAGTATCGCTTGCGGGCTATTGATTTTGATCAACAATCTTACGAAGGTCGAAAGAGTTTCTATTTGCCGCAGTATTTTAAGGAGAATAATCCGATTATATTCCTGGGGATTGATCATATGACCAATGAGACCGTAAAGCAATATCAGTTGGAGGAGCGGAGTCTGATTGCGACTCGGGTAAAAGCTTCAGAAACACAGGTAAAAGCTCTATTCGATGTGATGGTAAAAGATAAATTGTCGACTGATGAGAAGGTGAATCAACTGAAGGAAGAATTAGCCTATCATCACAAAAATGATGCGTTCAGGTCTTGCACGAATATGGGCGAAATTGTACTGACCAATATTCGATTACTACTCCGAAAAGATTTCAAACAAAGTATGATTGCTATTGAGCGCTAGCGAATCAGTGTAATCTCTCCGCTTAAGGCCTCCGTTCGCCCATTAGTACCGGTTATTGCTGCTTGAAATAGGTATACACCTTCGGGAAGCGCTAAGCCTTCGAAGGAACCATCCCAACTTTGACTACCAAAGCTTACATCCTTTTGGGTATAGACCAGGTTTCCCCAACGATTATAGATATTTAGTTGATTGATTAAGGCCAGTTCTTCTCCCCCGTAAATACTGAAGTAATCATTGAAGCCGTCTCCATTAGGCGAGAACACATTCGGAGCGTATACCGCGAATTGTTGCTTTACAATGACGGTAATCTCAGCTGTAGCTGTGCATCCTCGATCATCCTCTACCGTCACTTCATAGCGCGTCGTATAGGCCGGACTGGCCAGTGGTTCGAAGCAATCCAGACAACTCAGACTATCCTGTGCCGCCCATCGAACCTGGGTAAGCGGGCGATTCCCTGAGATGGACAATTGAGCACTTTGGCCGCTATAAATTTGATAACTCGCCTCATGCTCCAATTGAAGAGGAGCTAAAGTAAGAATACTGATGTTTTCTTCAAACGTACAGCCCTTACTATCTTCTACTTCCAAACTAAAAGTACCTGCTGGGACCGCCACACTAGCCTCGGGAATTACTTTCCCATCCAAGCGAACTTGGTAATTACCGCTGCCACCTGTAATGGATTCGATTTGTAGAATACCATCGGCAGAAACTGCACAGGTAGGGGGCGTAATCGAGTATTTTACATCAATGATGGTGGGGAGAACCACCCAACTGTCTTCTCCTATGCAGCCCGCATCGTCGGTGACGGTTAAACCATAAGTACCTGCTTGATTGATGCTGAGGCTTGGCCCGGCTCCACCTGTAGACCATTCATAGTCGACAAAAGAACCGCTCGTGACTAATTGATCAAGATTACCTTCACAAATGCTCGCCGGCCCATTAATTTGCGGCCTGGGTATTTCAAAAACGCTAATATTGAAAAGGGTGAGACTATCGCAGCCGTTGACCGCTGTTGCTGTAGTACTCCAGCTAGTATCCTGCAAATAGATGATTCCTTTGTAGCTATCTCCTTGGCACAATCCGAAATTTTGCTGAACCACGATCGGTTCCTGTAAGCTTAAATTCAATTGCACTAAGCTATCTCCACCGCTTATATCTTCCAACAAAACCTGATAAGACCCCGTATTGGCAAATATTTCGGTACCTACTTGGATGGTTTGGTTGGCACAAAGACTGGTGTCGATAACAGTAGTGGGACAATCCGTTATTGGTAAATATTCGATGATCAATGCATTGGAAATATATCGGCAAGAAGGGCGGGCAATTTTTTCTAAGTCCTCTGCGACTAAGGCACGTAAAACTAAGTCTTTGGGTAGATTAGCGATGATCAAGGAGTTATCAGCGCTCGGCTCGCCAAAGTTTTGCCAGCTAATTCCTAAATTTTGAGAAACTTGCCATTGAATGATCGGTTCGACACTGCTGCTACCAATTCCCACTGCAAACTCCACAGACTCCCCTTCACAGCGGGCCTGCGGCAGTACTTCTTCCAAGCTTAAACTTGGCCCACAAGGACGAAACTGTACATTGTCTATCGCCAAATTATTCCCTGCGCTAGCGGAAGTATTATTCCTTAATGCAATGGTGAGTGTAGTCTGAACAGCATCAGGCGTAAAAGTAAAACCAAAGGAATGCCAAGTTTCGTCTTGTACTACTTCTCCCGTGCTACCCAGTACCTGGCCATTGGTTAGAAACTCAATCTCTGGTAAGCCCTGAATACTAATCGTAGAATCATCTAGATTGATAAAATCTGCCGAAAACTCATAAGTGATCCCTGGACAAAGTCCTTCTACTTGCCACTCCACAAAAATGGCATTGTCTTCCATTCCATTGACTACCATCATGTAGCCATCTGGGTTCACACTATTGTCAGTGATTTCAATCCAGCTTGCGCCTAGGAAAGGGGTAGGCCAATTGGCAGTACTATTGCTAAGGGTAAAACTACCCGGAGATAAGGGTAGCGTAGAGGAATAGGTATAGTCAGATTCGTAGCCGGGATCTGTTAGGAGAACATTGGCCGCGCCGCTACCAAAATCACCTAAGGTGTTAAGATTTACCCCAACTGCACCACCACAAGCGGGTGGGGGAGGCGGATTCAAATCTTTGGCCTGTGTTTGTTTTTGTCCTAGCAAATGACTACTACAGCAAATAATAGACAATAAAAGTAGGAGGTATCTTTTTTTGTTCATGCCCTTCGTACGATCGGTTTTGGGATGTTGAAGCTGTAAAGGTACAGGCTTTCTACTTTTTACGCACTAGTACAGTGAAAATCTTTGTATTATCTATGACGGATAGCTGTTATGGAAGGTCTGGAACTGCCCAGTTTATTGGGCCGAAAGAAGCTAGGACAGGTCAGGTGCCGGTTGGAAACCGAGCACCAACGGCTCAGGAATCTCGATCATGGCTTTCTATTTTGATTATAGGAGAGAGAAAGGAGAGATCGCTTCTGATAGAATTTGTTTTCTCGCAGCAAAGCGGTCTCTCCTCTGTTTTCTAATAGACTATAATGGAATCATCAAGCCAGCAGTAATACCGATGGTTCGATTCTTTATTTCTGAGTCGTTACTTTCGTCGATGTCACCCAAGCCTAGGATGTATCGGACGTCGGCAAAAAAGCCCATATTGGCTAGGTTGAGCGTAACACCTAGCGCAGTAGCGATACTAAAATCGCTTCGCTTCACTTGGTCTTCAGCAAAATCGATACTTTCTTTCAAGTCACCAATCTTAGTGGTACCGCTGACGGCATAATTAAGAAATGGACCTGCTCCAATATAAGCACCAATGGGATCATCGGCTCCAAATCTAAGTTTGGCTAAGGCTCCGACATCTACATAGGCAAAGTTTTGTCGTACCCCTACGCCTACGATATCAGCTTCATAACTGCGGCCTAGGTAAGTAATTTCTGGTTGGATAGAGAAAGCAGGGACGATTCCCAAATCCAATGCAATACCGATCTGCAAATCAAGATTGGATTTAGTATCGATTTTTACACCGTTTACCGTATTATTTACGTTGGCGACTACGGCCCCTAATCGAGCAGAAAAGAAAGATTGCGCGTTGATATTACTGATCGAAAAACAGCAAATGGCGCACACGAGCAAGAGAAATGAGCACTTTTTCATTCTATTATTTTTTCAGTATTAACGATTATAGATGGTTCTTATTGGCTGCATTAAGCTTTGGATAGCACCGCTGCTAATAAATTTTCGGCACTTTCCTTGGCGGCTTTAGCCGCATTGAGCTGGTAGCTAACAATCCCTCGGAGGCTAAAAACCATATTCCGAAGTCTTTTATTATCCAGAAAATCTAATTGCCCTGCGAAGATGGCATCGTAATCGAGATTTACAAAAAAATCGGCCATGTAGTTTTTACTAAAGTTATCTCGCCGTTCATATTGTCGATCGAGCTGTTGATATTGACGATAGTGCTTTTCGACGGCAGATTTCAATTCAAAATCGGAAATTAGCTTAAAGTCGCCAGAGTTAACAAGGGTGTGATAGGTGGCATCTTCAGGAATAAAAGCGACAGTTTCGGCTAGGCTAAAAACCTTTCGATAGATCGTATCTCTACCGGCTAAGGTCCGGCCTAGATGAGGCACAAGTACCTCTATGTCTTGTAAGTCCTGTTGTAGTTTTTGTAGGTTTTGATCCAGAGAGACCAGGTCGTTATTGAGGTCTTTTTCTAGGTTTCGAAAGTACAGTTTTTCTGTTTTTCTATCACTACTTCGCGCGGCCCAATTATTGAGCGCAAAAGCGATACTAATACCGATGATGACAATAACAATTTCACCCAGGGCATACCGCCAATTGATTTTCATATGGTTTTGCTTTTGGATAAAAGCTACGACTTTTTCAGGGTTTTTCAAAGTTACTATCTACTATACCTGAATCCTAGGAGAGCGCTTTTCGGTTGATTTTACCCGTATCATTTTTAGGGAGTTCTGCTAGAAAAACAAAATGCTTGGGGATTTTAAACCGTGCCAATTTATCCTCACAATAGGATAGAATAGCTGTTTCGTTTAGTGTCATATCTCTATTTAGAACAATAAATGCTTTTCCTACTTCGCCCCATTTTTCATGGGCCACGCCAATAATAACTACTTCAGAAATAGCAGGATGCCTGACTAAGATTCTTTCTACTTCAGCAGGATAAACATTCTCACCGCCTGAGATAAACATATTTTTGATGCGATCGATGATGTAGAGAAAACCTTCGTCGTCCTGTATTACTCTATCCCCTGTTTTGAACCAGCCATCGGTTAAAGCTGCTTGACTAGCTGTGGGATTTGCCCAATAACCAGGCGTGGTCATAGGGCCGCGCAGCCAGAGTTCCCCAGGTATTTGGGGAGATACACTTTCTCCATTTTCATTGACTATTTTAGTTTGCACATAAAAATTCGGTCGACCGATGGAGCCCTTTTTTCGGATGGCATCATCTTGGTGGAGAGAGGTGAGGTTGGGACCTACCTCAGTCATGCCGTAGCCTTGCCGTATAGGCACTCCTTTTTGATGCCACCTTTCGATGAGTGGAATGGGCATGGGTTCCCCGCCTACAATGATGTAATATAAGCTGGCTAGGGGTGTGTTGGAGAATATTTCTTCCGCGGCTATCATTTTGAGCATAGTGGGTACGCCCATGAATAAGGTAGCTTCTTCTGTTGCTAGCAGTTGTAAGACCGTTTTGGCGTCAAACTTCTTGAGCAGACAGGTGTAAGCTCCATGGTGTAGAAAAGGAGTAAGCAAGACATTCCATCCTCCCGTATGAAAAAAAGGCATGCAATTCAGGGTACGACTTTCTGTATTGACAATGAGTGAAATGGCGGTATTTATGCTGTTCCACAAGAGCATTTTATGGGTGTATAGCGCTCCTTTGGGGAACCCTGTAGTACCCGAAGTGTATAAGATAAAAATAGGGTCATTTTCGTCGATGCTTGGGGTTGGGAAATCTTTGGGTGGGTGGTTCTTTTGCTGATCACAAAAGTCCGCTAGTGCTTCCCAGGGCCAATGGTGCCTAATATCTTTTGTAGCTACACTCGTTTCTAAAGCTTCTCGGAATGATTTTTCTGCCAACAGAAGGGTGGGGGAGGCATCATTCAATAGGTATTCTATTTCACCAATAGCTAATCTGTAATTGAGAGGCACCAAGGTGAAATTAGCTTTTTGAGCGGCACAGAAAAGGGCGACATGGGCTAGACTATTTTCAGCTAAAATAGCTACTCTATCACCTGCCTTCAAGTCGAATTGTTGGGTGAAATAGTGAGCCAAATGCTCCCCCAAATTATTGAGTTGACGATAGCTAAGTGTTCTACCACTTTCAAATTCCTTGATGGCTATTTTATCAGGGCTATACAGCGCCCATTTGGCGATCCAATCTGCTTGTATGACTTTTTCCAAACTTAAATCTTCTTTCAATGATCCGTTTATAAGCGAAAAGCGGCACTAGCAAAAGCCAATCCACCTCCCGAACCAATAAAGTAAACTAAATCTCCGGTCTGTACCAAGTTTTTCTCCCAAGCATCATTGAAGGCCATTGGAATACAGGCCGAACCCGTGTAGCCGTAATAATGCATGATGGTGTGGGCCTTGGAGTGAGGAAGTTCAAGTCGATCCATGGTTTCTCGGATGCTATTTATATTGATTTGCGTAATAAAATATTGATCGACTTCGTCGGATCGTATACCCAATCGTTGATTGAGTTCAAGGGCCATAGCTGACCATATTTCCGGATTTAAGGTTTTGGGGAATTTCTTAGCAAAAACCAACTGATGGGCATGACTCTCTAGTGTAGCAGCGGTAATCGGTTGCTGGGTTCCTCCAGCGTATATTCCCATATAATCATGGTACTGTCCCTCCGAAACCAGTTGACTGGAAAGAAAACCTCTATTTTTTACATTGGAAGCCTGAAGAATAACTGCTCCGGCTCCATCTGCAAACAAGGTCACTGTTTTCTTATCGGCTAGATTGAGATACTTGCTCATGGCATAAGCGCCAATAACCAATATGTTTTGATAGTTCACATCAGATTGTATGTACTTGGCGCCCACATCCAGGGCCGTCACAAAACCTGCACAAGCGGTATTGATGTCGAATGTTCCTGCAGATTTGGCTCCCAGTCGGTGTTGAACAACTGAGGCCGTAGAAGGTGAAATAAACTCTGGTGTATCGGTAGCTATAATAATCAGTTGTAGTTCGTCTGGACTTAGCTTGGCCCGATCTAAGGCTTGATGAGCGGCCTGCACACATAAATCAGCTGTACTTTCTGTTGGAGTGCACCAGCGACGTTCGAAAATTTCCACCTTTTCTTCCAACCATATACTCACTGTTTCACCTAACAATTGATCGAAGTAGGCATTATCTATACGACGAGTAGGGACATACGCACCCGTTGCCGCAATAATCGCATTTTGCATTAGTTAATTGAATTTTTTTGTTGCGTGTAAATGTAACTTCCCAAGAGGGTAGGGCTAAGGCCAATTAGTAAACCTATAGCGGCAGTAACGCCGGGATTGTCGAATGTAAATGAACTGTTGGGGAATAGTTTTTGTCCTATGAAGTATAAAAAGAAATGGGTGCCAATACAGAGTATAGATCCCGCCCAAACCAAGGGCAAAGAGGCTTGCCTGAAAAGTACACCGATCAGCAAGGGGGGAACGGCTGCCAATACTAAACCATAAACGCCTACTTGTCCAAATATGCCTAGGAGCTTGGGGGGGTAGAGGTTGATCCAAAAGGTTAAAATAGCGATCAGGATAAGTACGATATGACTGGCAGAGAAAGCCACTTTCATTTTCTTCTCCCTGCTGCGTTTTGTGACACTGACTTTTTCCATTATCGGCAATACTAGATCATTGGCTGTAATAGTGGAAATACCGACTAGCAGACCATCTAGTGTAGACATAGCCGCAGCTAGTAATACCACACTAATTACGGTAAAAACCCACTCGGGGAATACTTGTTGTAGATAAATGGTCATCACTAAATCCTGTCGGAATTGCCCGGTATTGGGATCATTTAATAGGTCCGCTGGCACCGCCAAATGTGCCCAAAAGCCGGTTAGCAATAGGAGCGTGAATAGAAAATAGACAATCGTAAAAACACCAATATATTGTCGAACAGCTTTGTCCGTTTTTACATACAGTGCTTTGGTTAAAATATGAGGTTGACAGACCAAGGCTGCCCCAATACAAAAACCAGCGATGTAAATCGAGAAAAAGTTATTGAACAATTTTCCTTCTGGGTTGATTCCGGACAATAAATAGGGAGACGTTTCCCGAATACTACTCAATAAAGCAGGGCCATCCGTCCACATCAAATAAATGCCCGAAGCGATGATGAGCAGGGAAACCCCAATCATGAGGCTGCCCTGCAACATATTGGTAAAGACATGCGCATATGTTCCGCCTAGAAAGACATAGGCTGTTACAAATATTAGTGTGATTAATAAAGCAGGCGTATTGGAAATGCCAAGAAGCCGCTGCATGACGATGGAAATTCCGCCGACCAAGAGTACCACAAAAGCAAAACCTAGTAAATTTAGGATGGCGAAATAAATAGAGAAGCCCTTGGAACGATACCTTTTCCCAATCCAGTCGGGTATCGTCAACGCTCCCATTTCGTCTCCCAGCCTTCTAAAGCGAAAAGACAGCAGGCATAGCATTAGCAAAAAGCCCAAGTACACCGCTATTCCCAGGTGCATAAAAGCGGCCAAACCATCTACATATACAAAGCCTGGATTGATGATGAATGTTGCAGCTGATGCTGTGCTGGCTGCCAAAGTAATTCCCACCACTAGCGGGGACAAATCGCCTTTGCCAATAGCAAAGCTGCTGAATCCATCGGTCTTCTGATGGCCCAACCAGCCTAAATAGGCCGTGCCGACTAAGTAAATACTGAATAAAATCCAGGCAAGCATAAATGGGTTTATTTTTGCTTAATGGCCGGTAAATTGATCCGTAGTTCCAGTGTATATAGCCCTTTTGTAGGAGCTGAAGCAGTAAATTCTCTCAATTCTTGGTTGAATAAATTGCTCGCTGCTGCCGAAAGGGTGAACATTTCATTGATACGATACCCGAGGCTCAGGTCCATCGTGAAGAAGCCGCCAAGTGGACCATAATTGAAGGTATCTGCACTACGGGCATTTTCTACGATGGGCTTACCGCGATAGGTCAAACCTGGATGACTCTGAGAAGCAATTTGGAAGCTAGAAAAGTAATCATAAGAATCTACCCAGCGACCAAATACACTACCAAAGAATTTATCTCCACTGTAGTTGAGTCCTACTCCAAATTTGTGGGTAGGTGCATTGACTAAAATATCCAAGAAGTTAACTACTCCATCATTGTTGAAGTCATTTTCAGGGTCATCTTCATCCACTGCATAATCGAAGTAGGAATAGTTGAAGTTAGCGCTGAGGTTTGGATTGAGGTAGTAAGTAGCGCCGATATCAAAACCATAAGTATTCACTTTGCCAAAGTTGATATAGGTAGCGACAAGTCCGTTCCATATGGCAAAACCGGATTGTACCTCTTCGATTTTTTGTTCTCCGCGAGCCGTCGTTACACCAACAACTGTTACAGGACTGAGGAAATCTGTGGAAGTACTGTAATAGGCATTAGCATCGAGGAATAATTTGTTTTTGATCAATTGACCGCGATATCCCAATTCAAAAGTTTCGATTTTTTCTACCTTTTGCTTTTCCACTTTGCTGCCATCCGCTAGTGTAAATCCTTCGGCATTTCCCAAAATCAACCCACTGAATAGATCACCAAACATATTTAGAATCGTAGGTGCTGCTATTCCTTGGCCGTAAGTCAATCGCCAAGTCCCTCGCTCCCCAATCTTGAGTAAGCCAAATTTGGGAATAAAATTGAAATCATAGATCTCATGATTATCGAATCGTCCAGAAGCAATGGCCTTAAATCCACCGCCAAAATCATAGTTGAAGTGGAGGTAAGCCCCGAATTGATTGACACTAATATAGTCATCTTCGTTTTCATCCAACAAATAGGTGCCTAAGCTATTGGCTTGATCCGATTGAAACTGAGCGCCAGCAATAAAATCGAGTTGGCCAAAGGAATCATAGTATTGCGCTTCGGCATTCCATCGGCGAGAAGCGTCTTGAAAGAGAGCGCCGCTAGCATAGGAGGCAGCTCCACGTGCTACGGTATGGGGAAGGCCAGCATCAATCCCTCGATAGTATTGTTTGGTACGTTCATCAATGGAGTAGGTACTATCGGTTTTACTTTCGGTGTAATAGACTTGGGCAAAGAAATTATCAGTAGTCAATTTGAGTTGATAGTAGTTGATGCGCCAATCGACGATTTGATTCCGGCCCACATTAGTAGGGGAAAGATAGTTGCTATTGCTGCGGCCCCAATTCAGACTCAGGTCGGTATTTTTAGAAGGACTATAAATGAAAGCAGCTTCCGTCCGTAGGAAATCTACTCCTTTGTCCAATTCAAATTCTTCGTAGCCTTCGCTCTGCCCGTCTGGAATACTGTTTCCTTCTGCATCGAAAGCACCTACTCGGTCAATAAAGACTGAATCTGTATAATCAAATTCGGTCCCGGCAGTGTACTCTCCCATCAATTTGAAAGCAAATTTATCACTCAATACCTGTGCATGCCGGATTCTTCCTGAAAAGAAACCTTCGCCGTCGCCACTCACTCCGGGGTTGATAGCGATGGTTGTTCCCTGGGAGGTCCGAGGATCTTTAGTGATAGTATTGAGCAGCCCATTATGCGCATTGGGTCCATAGAGGGTAGCATTAGGGCCAAGGATAAGCTCTACTCGTTCAATGTCCTCCTTGATGGTGGTATTCAATGGTCCAAGGGGAAGGCCGGTAGCCACGAGTGAGGAGAATCGCCCATCGGTTACTTGCAGGTTTTTCGAGTTAAAATTGGAATTGAATCCTCTAATATTGAGGGCCGGTGTGGCAATACCCGCGCGAAAGTAATCTACTCCCTTTTGTCGGGCAATCAATTCGCCAGGATTACCTGCATATTCTTCGATTTCTCTGGCAAAAATAGTTTCAATAGTCGCTGGACTTTCCGTCAGCTTTTCTGATTTTTTAGAACCTGAAACCACCACTTCATCTAGAGCGGTTCCTTTTTCTAGCGTAATATCAAGGGTATTGTTTCGGCTATTGTTGACGGTCAAGCTAAATGTTTGATCTGCAAATCCGATGTATGAGGCGAGTATGGTTTGACTGCCTGTGGCAAGTCGGATCGTATATTTTCCATCAATGTCTGTCACTGTTCCGGCAGTGGTTCCTTTTACTAAAATATTAGCGCCTACCAGGGGGCTTCCATCTGTATCTGTGACCTTACCAGTAAGGGTCCCTTCTTGCGCCGCCACAAAACCAGCACATAGGGTGATTAGAATGAATGTCAATACTTGTTTCATAAATGATGTGCTTTGAGATAATATAAATGAAATCGGATGCTGAACTAACAATACACCAAATTATATGTCAGTAGTTGTTTATTTTTCAAGTGTAAGTTTTGCAAGGGCAAGGTAGGGTGGAATGCTGATGGATGGCGAATGGGAAAAAAGATAGGAAGTATGGACAAAAGGAGTTAAAATGGTAAAAAAGGAACTTAATTAATTGATAATTAATTAGTTAAGATGAATTAAAAAAGGGTGCCATAGTATTTTATGCTATAGCCTAATGAGGTGAAATGAGTACGTTCATTTCGGATTTTATACTACTGTGAAATATTTGAGATTAGTACCTACTTCAAGAATGATAGTATAGCAGGGTGTACCCTTTTAGCCCCCTCCCATTGCACGAAGTGTCCAGCCTCTGGTACCATCACCAATTGAGCGTTGGGAATTTGGGCAGCACCGGCAGCGCCAACCGCTGCAGTGGTAAGTTGGGCATTGAGTAATGGGTTGGGGATTAGGCGATCTTCTTCGCCATAAAAAATGAGCGTTGGGGTAGTAATGTTAGGTAATTGTTCATAGATAGGTTCTTTTAACATGCTGAGTACACATTGAGGAATCATCTCACAATAGTTGTCATACCTAGCCGTATCCTGGCGCATTTCTAGCCGATCATCAATCATAAATTGAGCATCCTTTGGCATGTCATAAAAGTTGAGCTTGAAGTTATTGATGATTTGTTCTTCGCGGATAGTTTTGACGAAATCGGCTGTGTAAACTTGCTCAAACCAAGCGACCTGCTGCGGAGTGAAGGTTTCGAAACCTGCAGGGGCGAAGAGAATGAGTTTGTCTAGTTTGGTAGGATAGCGAACCGCAAAATGCATGGCAATTTGAGCCCCCATACTATGTCCTGTCAACACAACTTGTTCCAATTCCAACTGGGTAATAAAAGCTTCAATCATCTCTACAAAGAAGTCCATCGTAAACGGATAAGTGCCTTGACTAGATTGACCATAATTAGGAAGATCGAGGGCGATGCAGCGGAAATTGGATTGTAAAGCAGCGACATTTTTTTGCCAAGCCTTTAGATTGCTGCCAAGTCCGTGAATAAAAAGTAAGGTTTGCGGGCCTTTTCCTTGATCTATGTAGTTAATCGTCGTTGTATCGTTGAGTGTCAATTTATGCGTTGAATAAGAATTGTCCGAAAATTCCATACGGTTTGCCATTGAGGAGGTTGAGGTTCCAATGATAAGAAAAAGGATGGTAAATAAGGATGGTCGTCTAAGCGCTGAAGTGTATACCCACATATTATTTTTGCTGGCTAAGATAGGCAGTAGCCTGCGGCAAAAGAGCATGGAACATTAGCTAAGTTTAACCTTAGTCAAGTTTTTTTAGGTTGATTGTAAATAATTGATAAACAATAGATTGATTTTATTTGGATGGCTTTATATTGTTTTAGACAACCTCTTTTTATCTTTGTGTCTCATCTTAGGTCTCTCTGCTTTGACCTACATTTAAGTCATTGAATGACAAATAGATAAGAAATGAAAAGATTACAAGGTAGAGTAGCCATCATTACAGGAGCGGCACAAGGCATTGGCCTTGGAATTGCCCGTAAGTTTATGGACGAAGGCGCTAAAGTCGCCCTCTGGGACATCAATGAGGAGAAAGGAGAAGCCGTTACAAAGCTTTTACTCTCTCAAGGTTTTGACTGTGCTTTTTTTCAAGTCAATACGACCGATTTTAAAGCAGTTACAGCAGCGACTCAAGCGGTAGTACATCGTTTTGGGAAAGTTGATATCCTCATTAATAATGCCGGGATCACTAGAGATGCTACCCTGAAAAAAATGAGTGTAGAGCAGTGGGATCAAGTGCTGAATGTCAACCTCACGGGGGTATTTTACTGTACCAAAGCGGTCTATCCTTTTATGGAAGAAAAAGCTTATGGCCGGATTATAAATGCTTCTTCCGTAGTAGGTTTACAAGGTAACTTTGGGCAGGGTAATTACGCGGCCACCAAGGCGGGTTTAATTGGGATGACGCAAAGTTGGGCCAGAGAGTTTGGACGAAAGGGTATTACGGTTAATTGTGTGGCCCCAGGTTTCATCGCCACTGAAATGTTGCTTACGATTCCAGAAAAAGTGCTTGATATATTCAAAGGGAAAACTGCATTGGGGCGTTTGGGAGAAGTAGAGGAGGTGGCGAATGTCTATTGTTTTCTAGCTTCTGATGAGGCTTCTTTTGTTACAGGAACTACCATTAGTGTAGATGGAGGCGTAGCCGTCTGATACGAATTGACTAGAAGTAATTTTTTCATCCATAAACAAATGCGAACGAACCTCCTAGCTTTTACGGAATTTACCAATACACTCCTCCCACATGAGACGAGTTACCTGCTTTCTGTGCAGAAATTCCAAGACGCGGAGCGGCTCACTATTTTGAAACAGGTAGATTACAATTGTAAGCACATTGATCAGTTCACGCCCTACGCAACTACCATCAATAAGCGCAAATATTCACACATAAAAACTTGGATCAGCGCGCGCTTAGCAGCTATTGATGTAGACCTCGATTTTGCTTGGATGAATACCTTGGAGCAAAATATCATGACCGATACGATTTTACCAGAGCAAGAAAAGCAGTTGCTCAAAGCCGTTCGACGGTATCGACATCCCCGGTTTTTCTTTTTAAAGTTTTATGAACTGACGAGAAACTATCATCATTTTCTTTTGGTGAGGATGCGATATAATGATGAGAAAATGGTTGGTCAATTCCTGGATAAGTACCGACAACGATATGAATATTCCAGTGAGGTCTCGGATAAAATTCATAGTGCTACAAAAGATATAGTCGGTCAATACCGAAAAAACAACCATGAGAGTGAACAATGGATGCAATGGCTCAGCACTGTTTTTTATGATGAATCACTGGATGGTCTGAATCGTTATCAAGCTTTGGTACGATTGAGTTTTATTGGCTTCAACTATCGTCGTTTTGATTTTTTATTGGAACAGTTTGATTATATCGATGATCTTTTCAGTCGAGGCATTCATTATTCGAAGCGACTATTGGCCAACTACTACAATAATTGCCTGATGCTGCATTCCAAATTCAAAGATTTAGAAAAGGCGGCTTATTATGGGCACTTGGCTATTCGAGCTAGGAATCATGACTATCTCCATTATGTCAATAATCTCGCCGCTATTTTACTCCGACAAGCCAAGCCAAAAGAAGCGCTGCAAGTTATTCGAATGGCTTCAAAAGAGGCAAAGGTCACCCAGAACTTACATAGCAAAGTGAGTTATGTCGCTTTCTATATTGAGTGCCTCAATAAAAACAAGCAATATAAAAATGCAGAAAATTATGCCTCTAGCTTTCTAAAAGCTTACAAAAAAGAGGTGCTGGAATATCGTTGGCATTTGTTTTTCTCTGCCTATCTGGAAGCCTTACTACAACAAGGCAAATACCGTAAAATGTTGCGAGTCGTATGGCAAAATCAGTTGATTGAAAAAGACAAGGCTTATCAGAGTGGAGCCAATTATTTACCTACGATCAGCTGGTACAAAGCCATTGCGGCTTACAAGGAAGGAATACTCAAAGCTCGAGATGTAGAAGCTGTCTTACTGGAATACGCAGAACAAGCCAAGAAAGAGGAGGAAAGGCCTGCTTTTCAGGCTTTGCGCCTTCAACTGGAGAAACACATTCCTGATCTGTTGGCTAAGTTGCCTAGGTGATTTTTTAATGTATTGTAGGTCGTATGTGGGGAAGTCGTATGTCGAGAGGTTAGGGATTTTTGATTTCGATTCCCATTCCCATTTTGATTCACATTCCTACTACCCCCCTCCCATCCCCTCCAAAACCAACTTCCCAATAACAGGATCGCCAATGATCGCCCCAAGATGCGGATTTTGAGAACCGACCAAATCCTGGGCGAGGGCGAAGCGAAGATCATGGGGTAAAAAAGGCATTTTGATGAAAGCTTGGATATTGGCTAATGCTTGTGGATTGGGTTGAATATTGTGTAGGCTGAGGTAGTTGACTAGACGTGTGCAGAGGGCGGCGAGGATATCGACGCGTAAGGGCCCTTGTTGTACTAGCTTAGCGATGGGTTGTTGTATTTGTTGCTCAAAATTTGGGCTACTTAATAGCTCGGCGGGTTGCGGGAGTCGATCGAGGCCCTGCATAATGAAGGTAATAAAAGCCTTCACGGTACTTTCATCCAAACAACTATCCGCTAGTAATTTGACTAAGGGCAGTTGTTGATTGAGGTTCGGGATAGAGGGTAAATGCTCGAAGAACTGCACCAGCGTTCTTGGTGTGGTGCGCTCACCGCTGAGACTAGTAGGGTGGGTTAAAACAAATTGGATACCCCGTTGATCGATTTCATTCTTCTCTGCCCACTTGGCCCATTCTAGTACATCGAATTGGAGTGTAATATGCAGCATGCGCGTCAGCATGGCATCATCCATCGGCGTTACGGAGTAATCGCCACCATCAGGGTTGGCGGTGAGAATGATTTGCCATTTAGGGGGTAATTGCCAACTGACCAGTTCGTGGTTTTGTAGCAATTGCATGATCCCTCTCAATATCCGATCATCTGCCCGGTTGACATCATCAATCAATAAAATACCGGGCCCCTCCGTGCTTGGCACCCAGGCCGGCGCTTTGAAAACGGTCTTTCCCTCTTCAATAGTAGGCATACCGATCAGGTCCCCCATTTCTTCAAATTGAGCGGGAGCGATATACGCAAAGGCATATCCCTTCTCTTTGGCCATTGTGGCGACCAATTCTGTTTTACCAATACCATGTTTTCCCCAAATACAGATGGGCGTTTTCTGCTTGCTTGCTGACGGACTACCTAACTGATTAGTTAGTATATGGTCAATGAAGGCATTGACTTCACTTGCCTTGCTAGGCGCGCCATAATATTGGTAATGAGATGTGGGTTCTTCTTGCATGAATCTACTTATGCCGTAAATATCGGATTATTTTTTCATCCAAACAGGGGTGCCCTGCGTTTGTTCCCAGCTCCCACTATTTCTTTGGTTCAATACCCATAGGATGGGATAGCGACTTTTCTCTTGCAAATTAGGGGCTTGGCCATCGGTAAAGTATACAATAGCATCGGGATGGTAGCGTTCATTGGCCCATCGAATAGGCGGATCAAAACTAGAACCACCACGACCCATCACGAAAGCGGGTAGCTGTCCTTGATAAGTATACTGCTTTCGAATTTGGGTATCACACTCCAATATATATAAGTCAGCGCCTAATTTCCAAAGGTGGTGAATCTCCCGAAAAAAAGCCTGAAAATCACTTTCTTGTATGCTCCCAGAAGTGTCGAGCGCGACTAGTACTTTTTGGCGTTGCTGTAGCCGTAATCCCGGGCTGGTGCCATAGCGTTTGGACGGGCGGCGAATGGTGTGTTTGAGGCGGGTAGTGTGATGGCGCCCTATGAATAAGCGCAAGATTCGACGCCAGTTTTGTAGGGATCGCTGGTCGTTTTTTCTATTGATTAAATGTAAACGTAGCGCACTCGGCCAATGCATTAGCGTCGCTTCTCCCACTCGTTCGATGGTCTGCTGTATCAACTGATCTATGCCCGCTGATAGAATATCGCGTTCGATTTGACTCAGTTGGGCAAATTGCTGATACCAGTTTTTATGAGATGGATTGGATGGGAATGATGCTATTGATTTTCCCTGCTCATTATCTTCCTGCATCCATTGCTCCATTGCTTGGTAGTAGTAAGCCGCGGGCTGAAATGGGAGCAGTTTTTTGCTAGAGAACTCCTCTATTGAGTGGATGCTAACAGGACGTTGTGATGGTGGGAGGTATTGATTGACAACCCAATCGCAAACTATGTCAAATAGCTTAGTATCTGTATATCGATGTGCCATCAAGGGATGCCCCCAAACGAGATGTAATAATTCGTGTTTTAGCTGGCCATGTTTCAAGGCTTTCTCCTTGGTCAGGTCATTCCAGGCTTCCGCCTTTATGCACAGTTCTAGTAGCGGCATCTCCCCTTGACTAATAGACCAGTAAAATGAAGCTCCTTCCTCCACAAAACGCTTAGGTATACCACTCAAGAGATGCCCCCAAAAGGGTTCGTTGAGCATCAGCTGGATACTGCTGTGATCTAATTGTTGTTGGATGGCGTTTTTTACCAAGTTTAATCAAAATTTAAATGGCAATGAAAAACCTACCCATTCACTTCTTCTAATTCATAAACGGTGCTTTGAATCGCGCCCTTCACCGATTTCCCATCAGCCGATTGTAAATCATATAAAATTTCCATCACCCAAGTCGGTTGAATCGTTGGCAATCCGATGAAAAGTGTTTTTCGATCTTCACTCAACACTAAACCTTCAACGGCAAGTTCTTTTACATTGTATCGCTTGGAGCCATAACTACGACTGCGTTTCAAGTCCCAGGTGTTGATGGTGAAGGAAGCCATGTCTTGCGCCGAGCTAGGGTCGACCGGGTCGGAGAAAGTGAGCTCGATGCCCGTTTTCAAGGCGCGCATAGCGACGGGGAGATTCAGCGGTTTGCCCGTATAGCGAACGCGGTATAGTCCACCCACTTGGATCATCTGGTTGGTGGCCCAGGCTGACATGCCGCAGCCATAAAACTGGCCATCTTTGGGATTGAAGCGGCCGCGCATTAGGCCGGTAGGAAACTGGGGGACGGGAAGTTCTACCATGCCACCTTGCCGGGTTCCATTGACCGTCTGTGGCAACACGACAAACATCTTTCCATAACCATAGGACAAGCTTAATAAGCTGCCATTGAGTGGCCCCCAACGGTCACTTTCGGCCCATAGCAATTCGGCTGGCGATCGATCATACTTGCTATCCATCCAACAAAGTGGGGATAGCATCGCCGCATCGGTTGAATCGCTGGGCGCACCATAGCCATACATATTACCATAGAAACCTCCTTTCTCTACCCAATTGATACGATTCATGGGATTCCAATATCCCTCCTGGTCAGTCACAATAAAGGACCCATCTGGATTGAGGCAAACCCCATTAGCGGCACGGAAGCCATGCGCGATAATTTCCGAACGCTCACCATCTGCACTCACCTTAATCAAGGTGCCATGCTGCGGGACCAGCGAAGTACGAGCATGTCGACCACTTTTAGCATAATAGAAATTGCCCACTTCATCGGTCTGCAATCCCATCGCAAATTCATGAAAGTGTTCGGTTACTTGGTGGTCGCTATTGAAGCTTTCGTAGAAGTCTGTTTCTCCATCATCATTTAAGTCTCTTAAAATGACAATTTGATCCCTACAACTCACATAAATATCTCCCTTCTGGTATTTGATACCGAGTGGCTGGAAAAGGCCGGTGGCAATACGCCGCCATTCTAGCATGCCTTCCGTTTGAGCGATGCCTTTGAGCAGCCATACTTCCCCATCTATGGTGCTGAGCACGGCTTGATCACCGTTAGGAAGAAAGTCGATTCCCGTCGGACGCATTCTGCTTTTCCAAGGATTATCTTTAGGTAAAACGAAAACATCCGTTGCGTAGGCACCTGATTCCGTTCCCTTTTGGATAGGACTACTAATGACCTGTGGATCATGGACAGGGCCTCCTTGGGTAAACGCAGTGAGATCGAGGGGGGCTTCTATAGGAGTACTTAGGCCAGCAATGGCGGCTTTAGACTTGGCGATTAATAACTTGGCTTTTACGGCTTGATTTGGCGGAACTTTCAGTACATGAAACCCCTTTTCGATCGCTAGACTTGCTTCCTCACTGACTAATTTCACGGCCACCTCTTCGGGAGCGATTCGCATACTCAGAGGGGTAGGGGAGGCAGCGATATTGAGCGTTCTACTTAGGGTAGCTTGTGCTCCAGTCGCTGCTAAGTCATAGGTTTCTAATACTTTTGCCTCACCCACTGTGTAGCTAATGATAACCCTGTCACCGTAATGATACAGCCCCTTGTAATGCGTCCAGTCTCTGGGTAAAGGCCCGAAGGGTCGGCCATCTACGGCCACAAACCGAGGGTCTACATAGGAGCCCGTAATTGGGTGTGCCCAGGCAGGAGCTACCGGGTTTTCAAACTGAATTTCTCCCACTGTACGCGGGAAAATATTATGCCTATCATTTAATAATATTCCTTCATAATCCATAAATCCCTTGCCCGTCCAAAATCCAGTCAATCGCATTAGATCATGGTCAAATAGTGTAAATGACTGGCCTGCAGCTATGCCACCTTCTCCCTCATCGAGACGGATGGCAATACCCTTGTAGGCAAAGTTTACATCCCTAAAATCCTCATTGGCAAGCGGGCTTCTACCTCCGGATATACCGCGATCAGGATCGCCGGTATTCGCCAATTCATAAGTGTTGATGAGAAAATCGCCATAATCCATTTCGGCCCAAGGTTGGTAGGGTTGTGGATCGGGACCGAGGGTATCTCCTTTGGGTAAGTCCGCCAGCCACTCTTCGGTTATGTCAAAGTATTGGTCCGGATTGAGTTCTTTCATAAATTCTTCCCGAATGAAATGGATCACCTCATATTTTTCCTGTGGGGTGAGCCTGACTTGCGGGGGCATCATACCAAAGCCTCTTGTCAAGGTTTGGTACATGCTATAAGGATCGGATCCGTTCTTTAGGCTGTCGGCCCAAAATTTGGTGGCGTGAGGGATGGAGCCGGGCTGCGCCTCGTTGCCGTGACAATTAAAGCAGACATTTCGGTAAGTGATTCTACCCTTATGATAAAATTCTGGCGTCCAATCTGCCATCAGGCCTTCGTGATCGAGCTGAAGCTCGTAATCAGGCAGGTCTGCATCACTCAATAATAGCGCTGGATTCGTTATTAGATCTTCCGTTTCAGCGGGTGTGGTTTGACATGAAAAAAGTAAACCCGAAAGGAAGATGGAAACGAAGATGGTCGATTTTTGAAGGCTTAGGTGCATAACGGATAGTTCTTAGCAGGTCTTGGATACCCTGTAATGAAGATTATTTATAGTGCATATAGCGGGTGGCTGGTGTGGGTTGCAGGTAGAAAATACCTGCAACGGCTACAGTGGGGAACACCTGCAACGGTTGGCGCCATTGTAGCGTTTTTCACACCAACAATTCCTGGAGCCCCTGCCTCACGTTCGTCAGAATAGGCACATTCGTGGTTCATCAAGCATCGACTGTGAATTTCAGCCCATACACTTCCTACTTGAAATCTGCCACCTGCATATTTTTGCTCACCCAGTGCTCGTCTTTTTCAAAATTGAAAGGAGCAGGATTATAATCGCCCTCTAAGTTTACAGATGCCTTTTCTGGGACTTCCATGCCCATTAAGAAATAAGAGGCGTTGACTAAAAGCCGACGTACACCTTCATTCACCATATCTGTAGCAGCAGCAGTTGTGCAAGTAAAGGACTTACCTGCCGTACCACCTGGTAGCTGATAGCTTTTTGTCCAAGCTACAGGCATCATAGGATCGTTTGGATTGTAGGGGTTTTTAGCGGCTGAGTTGACGGTTGCTACTTCGCTATCCGTAGGTTTCATCCCATAGAAAGAATCATTTTCGTCAAATTCACCGGCTCGGTTAATAGATTGTCCCATGATAATGTGTTTGGCATCTCCAGGAAGTGGCAAACGGACCCCATAGACATCACTAGGACCCCAAATTTCACCATTGGCAATACCATTGACAAGTGGGCTGTCTTCTGCACCAGGTGCAATTAATCCTCTAGTACTTTGGTGTTTGTGATGACCGTGGTGAGTATACCACCTTTCTCCCAATACGAGTCGGCCAAAGCCACCGTCCCAAACATCGCCTTCTGCTTTGTAGTTATCACCCCACTGGTAGTATTGGTGGGTGGTATCCGGGAACTTGAAGGCATGCGTAGAGGTACGAAGGCCAATGATAGGCTTCCCGGCCATGAGGTATTTCTCAAAATGCTGCATTTGCTCAGCTGGAAGATTTCGCCAGCGAGTCATTAAGATGACCAAATCAGCTTTGCCCAGAGATTCTAGCCCTGAGATGTTAGAATTGAAATTGGGATCGATTAGACCTGGCTTGGCCGGATCTTGCGCAAATAGAACCGTGCAATTGAAGCCGTGCTGATTGGTCAAAATCTTGCCGAGTTGAGGAAGGGCTTCTTCCGAGCGGTATTCTTCATCCCCTCCGACTAATACAATATTCTTGGCATCCGCTTTACCTGTATAAGTGACCCATTCTGCGGGTCCTGCGGGTTTTGCTTCTTCCTGTGGTGCTTTTTCAGTCTTACAACTTGCTAAACAAAAGAGTACGACAAAAATAGATAAGATGTTTTTCATGCGTGTGCGTTGGTTTTTGATACTGATCAGACAAATTACAAAATGATCGTAGAATATTCACCCATTTGCGACTTTGAAATGCTGATAAGGCTGTATCTTTAAAAAAAATGCATGCTTATGGAACGGCTAAGCGCTGCGGCTTATCTTACAAAAGAGGAACGTAAAACCTTATTGCAGAAAAATGACTGGAAGGCATTTTGGAGTATAATAATACACTGGACCTGGATTGCAGTCGCCTTTGCTGGTGTGTATTGGTGGCCTAATGTCTTGAGCGTGATACTTGCCTTATTTGTTCTAGGCGGAAAGCAATTGGCTTGTTCGATTTTGATGCACGATACTTCACATCATGCGGTATTTCGACATAAAGGCTTGAACGATTTTGTGGGAAAATGGCTGGGTGCTTATCCTGTTGTTCAAGATATGTTGCGATATCGCCCCTATCATTGGCAACATCATGTCAGTGTGGGCACTGCGGAAGACCCGGATATACTGCTGACACGTGGCTATCCTACTTCCAAAGCCAGTTTGTTTCGCAAGCTATTTCGCGATCTGAGTGGGCAAACAGGAATCAAAGCATTCTTAGGGACTATAGCCGTCCATTTGGGCTATTTAGAATATAATTTAGGAAAGAAAGTGACGCGCATTTCTCAAAAGGACCGAACTTGGGCTGCTTTTTTTAAGGTATTCTTTCAAAAACTAGGAGGGCCAATAGTAGCCAATCTAGTACTCTTTAGCATTTTGTGGTTATTAGCGTCTCCTTATCTTTATTTGTTGTGGATTGTGGCTTATTTTACGACTTTCCAATTCAGCATACGCGTCCGATCTATGGCCGAACACTCTATGCTGCCCGACCCGCTAGATCCGCTCCGAAATACGCGTACAACCTATGCCAATTGGCTAGAGCGGCTACTCTTTGCGCCTTATCACGTCAATTATCACCTAGAACACCACATGTTGATGGCTGTTCCTCCTTACAATTTACCCCAAATGCACCGACTATTATTGGACCGAGGTTTTTATGAAAAAGGAGTACTAGAAAAGAATTATTGGAACATATTGAAGTTGGCGATTAAGGCCTAGGTGCACCCTGGCATTTTAACTTTTTGTAAGTTTGTCCGTTATTACTTTGGGCTGCAATAAATGCAAGCTTTTTTTACCAATAAACCCAAAAGAAAAGCATTAGAAATGCACTATCAAAAAATAAAGTCGGGAGCAACCATCATTGAATTCCATAACAATTGGTTAGGAGAAGAAACGGTCATCATCAATGGCCAGGTCGTGTCCAAGAAGTCTTCCGTTTGGGGCACCCATCACTATTTTAATGTGATAGAGCAAGGCCATAATGTGCGCTATGTCTTGACGACCAAGGTCAATTCGGGCATGCAAGTATTGTTGGACCTAAAGCGAAATGGAAAAGTGATACAGGAGAACCTACCGGTTCTTTATGGCTCAAAACCACGCAAGCCGAAGAATACAGCGAAGAGAGAAGGCATATCCAAATTGATGGAATATGAACTCGGAGAAGCGATCCAGTCCTTGCAATTAGCCCTAGATATTGACGCTGACGATCCTGAAATCTACTTCCATTTGGCTTGTGCACATTCCGTGCAAGAAAATACCCTGGAAGGATTTGAATCCTTACGACTAGCGGTACATCATAAATTGAAGGACACTGAAATGATCTTGAATCATGACATGCTGGCCTTCCTGAGAATGCACGATGCTTTCGAAGGTTTTTTCAATAGTAACTTTGAAAGCTATGATAAGAAACTGATTGAAAAGGATAGTGCGGCGGATGATGAGTTCGTATGATAAGGACGTTGAAAAAGTGGGAAGTTGGAAATGGGAAGCGCAGAGATTCCCATTTCCGACTTCCAACTTCGAACTTCCCTAAGGTGTAGCCAGCTTCTTCACATATTTCTCCATCCACTGATCCATTTCCCACAGGCAATGCATGATCGACTCTTTAGCTGCATAGCCATGACTTTCATGAGGCAGCATTACCAATCGCGACGTTCCACCCAAACCTTTGATCGCACTGTATAAGCGCTTACTTTGAATGGGGAAAGTACCGCTATTATTATCGGCCTCTCCGTGAATCATCAGCAGTGGCTCATTGATTTTATCAGCGTGCATAAAAGGAGACATGGTATAGTAGACCTCAGGTGCTTCCCAATAGGTGCGTTCTTCTCTTTGGAACCCGAAGGGAGTCAGCGTTCGGTTGTAAGCCCCGCTACGTGCTATTCCAGCAGCAAATAGATCGGAATGGGCCAGTAAATTTGCCGTCATAAAAGCCCCATAAGAATGCCCGCCAATACCCACTCGTTTGGGATCAGCAATATCCATTTCCACTAACTTGTCGATCGCGGCAGCAGCATTGTCCACCAATTGCTTACGGAAAGAATCATTGGGCTGCTCTTCCCCTTCTCCCACGACCGGCATACTCACTCGATCAAAAACGGCATAACCACGGGTTACCCAGTACAAAGGAGAACCCCAAGAAAGGCGAATAAAGGAATAGGGCGAACCTGATACCTGATTGGCAGCGGCGGCACTTTTGTATTCACGTGGATAAGCCCACATAAGTACTGGCAGCGGCTCATCTTTTTTAGGATCATATCCTTTCGGTAGATAAAGGTCTCCTTGTAAATCCAAACCATCGGCACGTTTGAAGGCTATTTTTTGCTTCTTGATCCCCTTTAAGCCGGGATAGGGATGGTCAAATTTTGTAAGGGGTGTGAGCTTTTTCGATGTCAGGTTTCTCATGTAGTAATTGGGCGGCTCAGTGGCAGATTCTCTGCGAGAAATAACCATCCCTTTTGATATATCCAATAGGCGAACGGGATATTCATAATAGGGAGCCGTTGAGCGCCAAAGTTCTTTGGTTTCTTTTGTCGCCAAGTCAAATTCCCGAATGAAAGGGCGGTTCCCTTTTCCAGAAGCCCCTGTACCCGTAAGGTAGAGTTTCTGTTTACTCTCGTCAGTCTGCAATACACTCCGGCCATATTGATTATCGGCGGTAGCGAAGTTCCCCGGATTGCTATAAGCATCTTCTGTAGATCTTTCAAATAAGACTTTTTTCGAGCTAGCGTCTGCCGGAGAAAACTGACTCGTGATCTGTTCCCGCGTACTCCACCAAGATTCATAGGCGATGGCCAAATCGTCATCTCCCCAAATGATCCCGCTATAGCGAAATTTAAAGCCAATGCTTTCTTTCCGTTTGCCATTGAAGGGCGCTTCCATGTAAAACAGGCGATCTCTAATATCTACTTTGTTTTTTGGATCCCCTTCATCCTGTGCTTCTACCCAATAGAGGCTAGCCGCTTGATCTGCCCGCCAGTTAAAGTTTCTAGGCCCCATCCTTACGGCACCAAAGCCCTTGGGGATGTTTTCCGCCAAGGGGATATCGGCTATCTTTGTTACCATTTTGCCACTCGTGCCCATTAAGTTATAGGTAGTGGGGAAACGCGTGTAAGGAACAATGTAAGAGAAGGGACGTTGGGCGGTGGCAATGAGGAGGTAATTACCATCTGGAGAAGGCGAAACGGTCGTATGGATTCCTGGTGCACCTACAGTGCGTTGCTTGCCGTTTTCTACATTGATGGCTAAAAGTTGAGAAGACGCATAGTAGGCAAACAATTCCTCATCGTATGGATTTTTTAGCAGATCTTGATAAGTCCGTACCGGCGCTTCTTTTCCGGTTGTTTGCTGGACGATAGGCCCTGGAGGAACCGGCGAGCGAGTCGGTGCCTCGCCTCTATTTTCTAGAACAGTCTTCACGATAATAGTGGTATTATCGGAAAGCCAACTGTAGGGTAGGCCGCGCATCGCATCATTGACGACAGCCTTGGTTAAGGCCTTGGCAGATTGCGTTTTTACGTCTACTATCCATAGCTCTAGACCAGTAGCTATACTATTGGTGAAAGCCATTTTTGTCCCATCGGGCGACCAACTGGCATTTTCAACCATCAGCGTTTTGGGTAAACCTTTCAGCTGAAAGTCTTTTCCGGTTTTAATGTTTTTCAACTGCAAACCATTATAAGAACGGGAGCGGGCGCTGCCATTGGTGCGCGGATTGATACGGATACCCGCTAGGCGGAGTTCCGCTTGTGCCAATTCATCAATGGAAGGATAACCGGGTTTTCCCATCAACATCATCCATTCCCCACTGGAATTAATACTCACATCAGGGGTTTGTGGTGCATCAATCAAATCGGCAATAGCAGCGGGTGGTCTTTGGTACCCTTTATCTTTTTGGGCTTGAACAGTATTGAGCATAGCAAAAAGCAACAGCGCAATACTAAATAAGGTTTTGGTAGGCATAGACATAGATTGTATGTTTTATTCGACGATCCTTAAAAATAGGAAAATTAGACCAGCAAAATAAAGATTAAAGGCTTCAAGGTTGCTTCCATTCACAAAACGGCAACTCCGTTGGATATTGATTGTTTTCCCGGAGATAAAATTGTTCTCCCTCGAACTTTCTCTGAAGTGTCTACTTGAAGTGAAATTCTTAATCCTCCACCTCAATCAGGGCCTCTAGTTTCTGGCGAACTTCTTCATCTAGCAAGTCAGCTCGACGAGCTACCTTATCCAAGACGACCCATTTGGCTTCGGCTGTAGAGGCCACCTCTCCAGTCAAGGAGTTCTTCAGGGTGTGAAAAATGGTGACCACCTTGCGAGAACAAGCCAGTACTTTGGTTTCTATGTGGATGGGATCATCTTCTAGTACTTCTCTGATATATCGAATATTCATCTCCACATAAGCAAAGCCTTTTTGCGCGGCTTTCATTTTCGTAAAATCGATGCCCAAATAAGCCATCAACTGACCGGAAGCCATGTCGTACCTCGTCGTGTAATATTGGACATTCATATGGCCATTGGAGTCGACTTCTTGGGCCATGACCAAGCCTCTATAAGTTTCCATCTTATACTTGTTTTAAGGCTCCCTTTTCAAAGTTTTCTAGGGAGAGTGGAATAATTTGAGACATATAGTGCACTGGGAGCCGGTGACTCATTTTATCGATAATGACCAATTTTGCATCTGGAATCATTGGAGCGTATTTCTTCGAATGCTCTACCGGAACCAGCGGATCACGATTCCCATGAATCACCAAGGTTGGGACATCGATTTGCTTTAAACCTTCGTAGCGAGAACCGCTGGCCTTAATAGCGGCGGTGTGCTGATCCCCGACTTTTACATTGTAACCTCCATGCCTGCGCCACAGGTAAAGATTGGAGCTAAGCGAAAAGTTAACATCTACCTCCGCGGGATCATTGCCCCGTAAAACAAAGGTAGCACCCGCTGCATACTTAAGAAAACTCTCCTCATTGGGCTGTAAACGATAGCGGATCCCCAGCTTAATAGCCTTGATAAAGGTGGCTCGAGGGACATAAGGGAGTTCTGGATCGTCCATATAACCCGTAGACATGATACTGGTCAGTGATGCTACTCGTGTTGGATAATCAATGGTCATTTGTTGGGCGATCATACCCCCCATCGATACACCGAAGAGATGAGCTTTTTCTATGCCTACTGCATCCAAAACAGCCAGGCCATCTGTGGCCATGTGTGAAAGGGTATAAGTGGTTTTTTTAGTCCAATCCTTTATCCAATCTGATTTGCCCAGCCCACGATTGTCATAACGAATCACTTGATAACCGGCCTCAATCATGGGTTGATAGAGATAAGCAGGCCATCGGACGCCGGAGGTGGAATGTCCCATTACCAATAGGATAGTTCCCTTGGGATCCGCCATTGGATTGATGATCTCATACCAGATGTTGATGGCGCCAGATTGGGCAATTCCCACTTGTCCGTGGACTAATTCGGGAGGGCCTACTTTTTGAATGTCCTTGATCGCTTGTAGGATTTCTGGCGTTAGCCGAGGACTGGCATAGATGAAATATATTGCTCCTATCATTAGGAGGAATAAGAATAGAAGAATAAGTAGTAGTGTATTGGATAACATAGCCTATTTACTATTGGATTCAGACTTCAGAAGTTTTCTTTGTCCTGTCTAGGAAACTTCTGAAGTCTTGGCCTCGTTTTCAATCGTTATAGTTGCTGTTGGACTTAGGTTTCAGAAGTTTTCTTTGTCCTGCCTAGGAAACTTCTGAAGTCTTGCTTCGATTATTTCGACTTCTCAAGGGGCTGTCTCTTATACACATCTGACGCTGCCGACGAAGAGGATAGTGTAGAT
>CAJXUM010000003.1 GCA_913060855.1 uncultured Lewinella sp.
TACACTATCCTCTTCGTCGGCAGCGTCAGATGTGTATAAGAGACAGATATTGGCCAAGCGGGCAATAATACCCCAACCAAAGAACGAATTCCCTACTCCGATTAGCAATTCGTTTTCACCTTTACGTAAGGGTAATTCGAAAGAGGTATTTTCCACTGAGCAGCGACCTTTCGGCGCTTTCATAATTGGGCTATTGTAGTAGTTTTTGTCAACATGTAGCAGTCCCTTATTGATAACCACCCATACCTCATCGCTAAAACCAAAGTCAAGACGTACGCGCTGGTCTTCTTCGGCGGTTATAGTCGTTTTCAACCAGACTAACCTTCTTTTGTTATTCTCTGCTTTGCCGTATACGCGTGTCAAATTGACGAGGCCCAGCCGTTCAGCGGTGATAGGTGCCCAAATAGTAGTAGAATCATTGGGTAAGTCCTCGTTGACGATATCTTTTCCATAAGGGAACATCACAGGCTTCGTTACTTGCCATTTTCGTAAATACCGTAAGTCGTGCCGGGTCGGGTCTGGATCTGGGAGGGCCGAAAGTCCTTCCACTTGATTCGGCTTGATTGTTAAGTTGGCGACAATAATATTGCCATTAAAACTGAAGCCGCCTTTCTTGACATTACCCAGCATTTGGGGGATGGCCAGGGTGGGGCGATCTAAGTTGTTGACATAAACGAGTAGTTTTTGGCCTGACACTACTAGTTTTATATGATTCCATCCCGTCTTTTTAATATCGGCGGGGCCCTGATATTTATACAACATGTCCCACAAGTTTACCCCCTTGATGATAGGTGCATACTGCGCAGCATCTTCGCCCATTGGGTTGCCCGCCCGGTAAGGTCGCAGGTAGAAATACTCGGATTCATCTGCGCTTTCTCGTCTAAAGCTGAAACCTACAAAAGGGCCGTCTATCAATTCAAGGTCAAATTCGATCGTCCCATTTTCAAACATTACATCTTTCGGCAGCGTATATCCACTATTTTCTAGCATTTTCATAGCGGGCACTCCTTTGTGTGTAATGAATTCCACTTTACCGGCTGCAAATTCCCATTGCGATGCTTTCATCGGAATTTTTATAACTTCCGTATTATTTATCTGTCGATTTTGTCCAATTAGACTTATACTTACAATTAATGTAGAGAGGAATAAGAATACACTTTTCTTCATCATGGTTTATTTTTTCTATAAACCTAGATCAATAGCTTAGCAAAATCAATATTTCATTTGTTCAATCTTGTTTAATCCTATTCAACACAAATAATAGGCTTAAAATGAATCACTTATGAAAAAACAAGCATTTACTAAGCTCCAGCAGCTCACCACCCTAATCGAAACCCAATTGGAATGGGGCAAAGGCGACAGCTGGACCAACAAGGATTTTGAAACGCTTAGCGAACGTATTTTCACCGAAACGGAGAAGCAAATCAGCGTTACTACGCTTAAACGGCTCTGGGGTCGCGCTAAGTTAATCGCCAATCCGAGCATTCCTACCCTTGATATCTTAGCCGAATTTGCTGGCTTCGAAGATTGGCGTTCCTTTTCGAAACAAACCGCTGTCGAAACGCCTATTCTTTCTACAAAGAAGACCAATACGCCAGTTTCAATGTGGGGAATGTTTGGTCTCTTAGTCGTCATCATCGGTACTATCAGCACGCTTTTACTCCAGGGTAGTACGGTAACAAAAGAGCCCCGCCCTCCGTTATCAGAGACGGAGAAAGAGAACATCACTTTCGATTTCGAAAAAGTAACCGTAGGGTACCCCAATACCGTCATTTTCAGGTATGATATCGGTGATGTCCCTTATGATAGCATAGCCATCCAGCAATCATGGGACCAGGGCAAACGCATTAAGCTAGATAAAGCAAAAGGCTTAGCCACTACGACCTATTATTATCCAGGCTATTATGCCACGAAGCTGATTATCAATAATGAAGTAATCCAGGAAAAGGACCTGTATATTCCTACCGATGGATGGCGGTCTTTCGTCGGGGGCAATGTGCCACAACTCATTTATGTAAAGCCCCATCAATTAATACAGGATACGAGTATTCATATTCATAGCGATGTTTTAACTGAGATGAACCGCCATAGCCCAACCCACTTATGGCTATCTAATCTATTACCTGAACCTTCGATTAATGGGGATCATTTTGATATAGAAACGACCTTCCGTCTGGTTCAGCCAACAGAAAAAAGTATCTGCCAAAACATGTGGATAGTGATCACTGGAGCGAAAGAGGTGCTACGCTTTCAGTTGAGTGCCCCCGGATGTGTGGGAGACTTGATGTTCTTTTTGAGTATGGATATGATTTCAGGGAAGGATCACGATTTATCTGCCTTTGGTGTTCAGCCCAATGAATGGACAAATTTCAAGGTCAAGAACCGGTACAACCAGCTCTTCGTCTCTATCAATGATGAACCTGTTTTCGCCCATGAGTTGCCGGATGGCATTGGAGAAATTGGTGGTGTCCAGTTTATTTTTGAAGGGCTGGGAGAAGTGGATCTATTGAAGATGGTAGATAAAGATGAAGCCATTGATCTCATTCAGTAAGGGAGGAGAAGGCAGCCGCTTTTTTTCTAAAGGATAAGTATAATGTGATAGCCAATACCATTAAACTACCACTCACCACAACAGGCAAAATATACATATTGGCTGCAGATAGTTGCAGTGCTAGTAGTAGTGCTCCTATGGCGATACCTCCTGCTGCAATACCATAGGCAATTTCATCATAAAACCAGGCATAAGGGAATAAATGTGCTCCGGTAATAATGGCATAAGTCATGATAAAATAGTCAGGCATTTTGAGCAGTATAAATATTAAAAACGGGAAGTAAAACAGTTGGGCGAAGTTCAACCATAAGCCTAAAGGAGCGATCGGATTAGTAGGGTTTTTCCATTCCGTCTTGAATACTTTTGAGAGTAGAAGGGCTAGCGGTAGAAGGATGCCACTTATCATGAAGGTAAAAACACTCTTGTTATAAGAAGAATACGATAAGGTCCAAATGAGCCCAATCAGCAACCACACTACGCTGGCTGCTACAATGAAATCTATCCCATTCTTTGCTTTTAGCGAAAGGTCTATTTTTAGTTTATCTAGCTTGTCCTTATCCATAACTTTTTTTTATGGCAGGAAGATAATAATTCTGACTAGCGTTCACCCAGCTAAATTAGCAGTCGGTATTATTTGTCCCATTCAGTATCTCGCCTTTGCTGCTGTATTCGATCATAATGCCCACCAAAGCTACCACGGTTTGTGTCACGGAATAAGCTCAAAAAAGCCTTGAAAAGTTGTTTCCAATAAGGCTCTCGCGGTGTTTTTCCAAATTCACTCATGGGTCTAGGAGTTGAGGGTTCAACATATAGAATACGCTTTAACAACAATTAGTTCCCTGAGCTGTAATCTTAACACCTAAATGAGTAATTGGCGAGTTATGGTTTGTTCTCGGGTTGCGAGTTGCGGGGTTACTAATTCGACAACCCATGGCTATTTAAGCCCCTATCTAGGCTAACTATCATTGCCCCAATTCTGCTACAAAGGCAGCCAATTCCTTCTGGTCTTCTTTAGTAGGGTTATCACTAATATGATAAGAGAATTTACCTCTAAAGGGCGTTTTTTTGAAAAACCGTAATAAATCATCAAAGTTCTGGGTGAATATACGAAAGGTGCAATGACTGCCATCTAGCTCCTCTATTTCTAAGATGCCCATATGGACGATTCGATTTGGAAGGTCATTCCATCCTCTACGCTTGAATTCTATTTTGTAGCCAATCAGCTTAATAGCTGCGAGGTCTGTCAGCCGAGTCCCTACGCACCTCAATCGTTGGGTTCGGTTCAGGCGGAGAATGAGGCCGTTTTTCATCACCTCAAAACTGACAAAACTACTTTCATTTTCCACATATTCATTCAAGACATCAAAGGCTGGAATACCAGCATGATAGATAATCTTTGGAGAGCCGATTCCCCTCAGTTTGATCCTCTCCAAAAAAGAATAGGTGCCACCGAAGTATTCCTTTTCTTCTTCTTCTAAGATACCGCTCAGTTCTGTCTCTATCGTTTTCAAAGGGGAGCCTTTTTAAGGATGAGTAATAGGCTTTAAACACGTATAATGATAATTCGTTCAAGCTATCCCTTTCATTTTCTGAGGATATAAATAATGAAATTAGGTACTCGATCTTCGTCCTCGATGTCTGGATATTGCTTCATCTGCGCTGCCGTCGGACGAGGTTCTACTAATTTCTCTAAAGAGAAGCCAGCCTGTAAAAACGCATTCATGTAGGTGGCTAAAGTGCGATGAAAATTAGTAAAATCAACATTCAACATTTTCCAACTCCGCTGCCCTTCTTCAAAATAGTGATCTACGATAGCGTGTTCTTTTCGTCCTTGTGCGTCTTTCTTCCAGCCACCGACTGCCGAGCGCATGGGATGTAGATTGGCCACAATAAATCGACCTCCCTTTTTCAGGATGCGATGTACCGCTTCATTATTGCGCTCAAATTTTGGGAGATCACATTGGTTCAAATAAGATACCGCTAGGTCTAAACTTTCCGATTGGAAATCACTCAAATCTTCTGCATCCCCTACCCTATAACTAAGGCGATCCATCGGCAATGCTCGAGCGGCATCTATCAAGGGCTGACATAAGTCTATCCCTACCACCTCCGCTGCTCCCCGCTCAGCTAACAACCGGCAAAACCGCCCTTCACCACAGCCACTATCCAGCACGCGCAAGCCGTCTACCTCCCCACAAGCTGCCAACATATAATCATCTAACAAGCCCGCTCTATGGGCGTCTCCCTGATGGCGAGTGCGTTCAATCCAGCCAGGGGCCAGGGCTTCCCATTCTGACTTGAGTTCGTCTTTTGTTACTTTATTCATGCTTTGATCATTGGTGACGTGATTCAAGATGTTAATTGTAGATGCTTTTTTGTTTCAATGAACCCAGGCAGGTATATCTCTTCCTCCATCACCAGCAGGCGATCTAGTTGCTTAGCTTCCACAGCTTGCCCTTGTTCAAGTACAAAGTCAGTAATATCTTCAATTGAGATGACCCATTCCGTAGCAAATTGTCGTTGAATTCCGCCTCTCATTCCCAGCTGGATCGCACGTCGCTCCAACTTAGCACCATATGGATTGTGATCAGGATCCCATTGAAGTCTTACCTTGGATTGCTTAATGGCAGCTTGCCAATCTTCCCGGCTTTCGTACACTTCGGGTTTGAAAGAAGAATGAACGGCTTCCCCTAAAATTTCATCAAAATGGGTCTTTAATATCTCGATGGCTAATACCCTTTTCTGGTTCTCTTTTCTAGCCCAGCCGCAACGATACATCATCCATAGGAAATTAGGCTTGATCCAGGTCATCCGATTAAAACTGTAATGCTCCCCACCAAATTGCTGGTGTTTGACGGCGTAGGAAGTAATGCGGGGGTTGAAAGCTTGATAGACGAAAACAGTATCCGTGGTTTGTTGAGCGAGGATATGCTGACCAGCTTGCGGTACGTTTCTTTCGTAATTTGGGTAGAGAATGGTCTTGAGCTTCATCTTATATAAACGCTTGATTTTTCACCATCAACTCCATCGCACTTCGTTTAGTTCCCAAACTATCTTTCCAATTACAGCCTTATTGTTTTTTCTTAAACGATTTTTGCAGGTGTCTTTGCTTAAAAGCCAAGGGATTTTCTTTCGTTATTTTTTTGAAGGTTCGATTAAAGTAAGATAGCCTTTCGAAACCACAAGCATAACAAGTTTCGCTGACATTTTTACCCGACAGCAGGAGTCTCTTCGCTTGGCTAATCCGATATTGATTCAGAAAACCAACGAAGGTATTAGCCGTTGTCTTTTTGAAATACCGACAAAAAGCAGCTTTACTCAAATTACAGCGGGCAGCGACTTCCTCCACTCCTATTTTACGTTGATAATGTTGGTCGATAAAGGCATAAATTCCCCTGAGGCGCTCCTGCTCTTTTTCATTGTACTGGTTGACGTAAGGCGCATCATGCAATAAAACAGTATCACTACTTTCTGCCAATAACTGAAATAGGGCGATCGCTTCCAAGAATTGTTGAAAGGGATTCAAAAGATGAAACTGTTTGAGTCGCTCCCCCACTTCTTGCTTGGTCACTCCTGTGAAGGCAATACCGTACTGTGCTTTTTCAAATAGTTGAGAAATACCCTTCAGCTCAGGCACCGCACTAAAAATGTGCTGCGTAAAAGACGGTTGCATTTGCAAGACTACCTTTTCATAATCGGTTTGGACGCCGTAGTCAAAGTTGAGATGGGGAATGTTAGAGCCTATCAAGACCAAGTCACTTTCCTCATAACGAGAAGTATGGTCCCCTACATGTCGCGTACCACTCGCCCCGTCGATGTATACTAATTCGTACGCTGGATGAAAATGCCAATAGAACAAGTGATTCAACCTGGGGTTGTGTAATAACCTAAATGAGCTATTCGCATCGGGCCGTATTAATTCTAATTCTGTTCGCACATCAGCAATATATCAATATAATTCAAAAAATGAGCAATATAGGGTTGGCAAAGCAACAACACTAGCTAGTATATTTGTACTATCTTATCAAATAAAGATCATCAGAGCACTACTAAAATCTTATACCATGAAAAAGACCCAACCGACGATGGCCACCACAATGATCCCCAATAATGCGCATAAAGATATTCCTGGCAATCCTTCCACCGCCACTAGTAGCAAGATCAAATTGAATGATCGCTCTAATGGACAGCCACTGCGCGTACTTACAGAGGAACAGTGGACCTTTTGGCGCCACAATGGATATATTGTTATAAAAAATGCCGTGCCTAGAGAACAAGCATTGGCTACGGCAGATTTCTTGTGGGAGTTTGAAGAAAAAGATGCAAATGATCCCAATAGCTGGTATACCGCCCCGCGTGCTGAGATGAAAATGAAAGAATTGGCAGGTACAGGAATGGTAGAAGTCTATAACAATCAGCACCTATGGAATAATCGCCAAATGCAAAGGGTTTATGATATATTCGTTGACATTTGGGGTACCGAAAAACTCTGGGTTACCATCGACCGCGCCAACTTGAACTTCCCAATGAGACCCGGCCACGAATACAAAGGCTTTATCCACTGGGATTATGATCCAGAGACCAAGCCACAAAATGTGCAAGGTGTCCTGGCTTTATCTGATCAAACGGATGAAAACATGGGTGGATTCCAATGTATTCCTGAATTATTCAGGACCTATGACACCTGGAAACTTACGCAGCCAGAAGATCGCAATCGATTCCAACCCGATACAACAGGCTTGGAGGATGAAATCGTAAAAGTAAAAATGGAAGCAGGTGATCTGCTGATTTTCAACAGTTGTCAACCCCATGGCATCCGCGCCAATAGATCTAATGATAAAGTCCGGATTGCTCAATACCTATCTATGATGCCTGCGGAAGAAGACAATGCAGCTTTGCGAGATTGGCGGATCAATTCTTGGAAAAACAGAATTGCGCCCGAAGGTTACGCTTTTCCTGGGGACCCACGGAATTGGGAGCAGACCAAATATGAACAAGCTCAATTAAGTGAGCTAGGCGAGAAATTATTAGGCTCACGAAAATGGTAGTAGAATAATTATGGATTTACAACTTAAAGGGAAAACAGCATTTATCTCGGGTTCCACGGCGGGGATAGGCTTTGCCATCGCCAAAGTACTACTCCGGGAAGGAGCCATAGTGATTATCAATGGACGGCGGGAGGCAGGCGTGGAAGAAGCCTTGCTTAAGCTTCGGGCAGCGGTGCCGGGTGCTCAGGCAAGTGGCCTTGCGGCTGATCTTTCCCAGCCCGCTGAGATTCAAGCGCTCTGGTCTAAGTTGCCAACAGTAGATATACTCATCAACAATGTTGGCATTTATACTTCGTCTTCTTTCTTTGAAATGGAGGATGCGGAATGGTATCAACAATTTGAGGTAAACGTGATGAGTGGGGTGCGTTTATCCAGGCATTACCTCCCCAAAATGTTAGCTAATAAATGGGGGAGAATATTATTCATATCCAGTGAATGTGCTACGCTTGTCCCATCTGATTTGATCGCCTATAGTATGACGAAAACTGCTCTTTTGTCCATTTCTAGAGGCCTGGCGCAATTAACCAAAGGAACGGCAGTCACCGTGAATACCGTAATACCTGGCTCCACCCTATCGGAGGGGGCTGAGCAATTCATCGCCGATGTAGCCCAAAAAGAAAATAAAACGCCTGAAGTCGTAGAAGCGGATTTTTTCTCGGAAGTTAGGACTTCTTCATTGCTCCAGCGTTTTGCTAGCGTGGAGGAGGTGGCGAATACGGTTTGTTATTTGGCGAGTCCTTTATCGGCGGCTACAAATGGCGCGGCGATAAAGGTCGATGGGGGGAGTATGGGTGGGATTTTGTAAATGGGTGGAGACCATAGGAGCTAGGGACGGGACAGGTGCCGGTTGGAAACCGGGCACCAACGGCGAGGGGTGCTAGGAGTCAGCTTCTTGGATTCTAATTTTCATCCATCAGTTTCCATTCTTCAACAACTTCCTGATGTCGAATAGCTAATAAATTGCCAAATTGTAAAAAGACAAATTCGCTTTGCTGAGGACGAAGAAAAACAAAGTCATCTACGGCCAAGTCACTCTCGAGGGGTGCGTTCAGCATACTTTGATTGGTGGAAACGCCAAAGAGTTTGTTTTCTCGCAAACCTGAGGGATAGTAATAATCTGCTTTCCAATATCCACCATAAATAAAATAAGACTGCTGATGGGCGGCATTGATCCAGTTGAGCGCTCCTTTTAGTGGCTCAATGGCAGGAATAGTGGTGCCTTGAAGTTTCTTCAGTATGGGCGTTGCGATATAGCAGGCCGGCTCATAGGCTACTAGGGTCGGAATATCGAAAGTAGTGGGTTTCACCAAACAGGAGCCAGCCGAGATATCGTTGAGGGGAGAGCGGGCGGAATGGTGGAGGGGCAAGGTGGGACTTCCTGCGCCATTGAAAGTCAAATCTGAGTGCCAAAGATTCGGAAATTCTTCCTTGATGACTGCTTTACATTGGTCATAGCTATCGCAAGCGAGTTCAAAGGCTTTTTCCTGGGAACGAACGATTTTAGGCAATTTTACTACATGCGGATCGTAGCCCATGAGCCCACTAAATTCGAGGAAATCAGGATGGGCTTCTATTAGTTGCAGTGCCGTCCTTAAGGTATCGAGGTCGGGTACACCTCCACGATGTAAACCAATATCTATTTCAAGATTGATTCGCAGTTTTTGCGATAGCCCTTGTGCTAGTTGCAAGTATTGTTGAAGCCGTGCAGGCGTATCAATCAACCACTGAATTTGACGAAAAGGATCAAAAGTGGTGTTATTAGTATTTAGCGTTTGGTAAAAATACTTGGCCGTTTGGATAGGCATAGGTTTACCTAATAAAACATCATATTCTGCATCAGCACTAGCGGCTATAGTCGACAAAAAAGGCTGATGAAAGACCATTAAGCGTTTGGTATCCATTTTGGCCATGATGTAGTCCAGCAAGGCAGGGCAGGGCAATGATTTTACGACAATCCGGAAACCGACCGCTGCTTGCAGCATGCTTTGGAGTACTGCCAAATTTCGATCCAGCGCATCCAAATCAATTAACAATCGTGGAATGGCTTGTTTGTAATTTTTCAGACTCGCATTTAAGCGCTTAAAATAGGGCGATAGGTTTTCCTTTGGCATAGTATATAACTTCCTGGACAATACTAGGCCAAGCCCAGCAATGTCTTCAAATAAGGATTGAGAAATAATTGGGTGGGATCCTGTTCAGCCCGATGTTGCAGAAAGGTCCCAAATTCGGGATACAATTGCGTAATATCTTCTGTCTTAAGGGTATTCATTTTCCCCCAATGCGGCCTGCCTCCGTGGGCTCGAAAAATTTCCTCTAAGGCTTTGAAAAAGGGTAGCGGATCTTTTTTACTATAAGCATGACAAGCGATATAAGCGGAGTCTCTACCGTAAGCCGGACTCATGTGGATATCATCCCCCTTTACCACTCTATTCTCGATGGGAAAGTGGATATTGAAACGCTTTGAATTGACCAATCGAACCACTTCTTTGAGCACTTCTTCATGGGCATCTATTGGGATATTATACTCCATTTCATTAAACTTCACAAGTCGTTGCGTGGCATAGACTTTATGGCTGTGATATACCTTCTTGACATTGGCAATAGAAGCGGCCGAGATTTTCGCTACTCTTTCATTTTGAGAAGGAAAAGCATGGGCGATTTCGCAGAGCACTTTATAGGCATAATTTTCCAGCACATATTCCGTGAAGTAATTGAAAAAGGAATTCTTATCGGCCTCATTGGTCACGATATTGGAGCTTTTTGTCCAAGTCGATTGGGTATAAGGGAACCAATAAAATTCAAAGTTGCGATTCTCTTCACATCTTTGTCGGAAACTAGATAATACCGCTTCCAGCGGCTCTTTTCTATTCTGTAGTGCCAATTTGTAGGCGGGTACACATTGCAGTGTGATTTCCGTAATGATCCCTAGCGTCCCCAAAGACACTTGTGCAGACTTAAAAAGGCTTGGGTTTTCATCCTCAGAACAACTCACCATTTCTCCCTTCCCATTCACAAAACGAATCGCCCTGATCTGAGTACTAATGGTGCCAAAATCTAGTCCAGTCCCATGCGTACCTGTACTAATCGTTCCCGCAATAGACTGACGGTCGATGTCGCCCAGGTTCTCCATCGCTAGCCCCTGCTCAAACAATAAATCCCCTAAAGTAAATAATTTAGTCCCTGCTTTTACCGTCGCTTGTTTCGTCTCTTTATCCACCTTCACCAAACCTTGGTACTGATCTAAGCTAACCAATATCTCATCCGTCTTACTCAATGGCGTAAAGGAGTGTCCCGCTCCAATTATCCTGATTTTTTTCCCGTCTTGTATCGCCCTTTGTACGCAGGCTTGAATCGCTTGCTCACTTTCCGGATAAACCACTTCTTGCGGATTCCATTCAATATAAGTAGACCAATTTTTCATCTTATCGAGGGTATCGTTTGGGTAATATACTTGACACAAAGTAGTTGGGGCAATACCCAAATCACTTTGGTCACACCCAATATACTAACCTTAGGGCTAAGGTCCAATCGAGGCCCTGTCTTCGAATAGGTAAAGAGGCTTTAAGATTGAGTTCTGTTCGCCTAAATACACGGTAGTTCAACCCCGCTTGAAGCAAGAAAGTCGCTACCTCATCATAAATAACTTGTTGAGTTACTTCATTTCCTTCTGCATCCTCCACATAATGATTGAGTAACTTGGCGTAGGCCAAACCCACATTCAGTTTCCATTGCTGAATAACTCCACTGTAATAATCTGGCGATAAGTAGTTGAAATGCAGGGGAACTTCGATATGATTGAGTCTCGTTTTTCCGTAGGATAAGGCGGGGTAAAAGACAGGCAGTATGTATTCTCCATTCTGACTATAGAGTAATTCAAGCCCCAATTCCGCTCGTGAATTGAGTCTAGTTGCAACGATAATACCCGTATTCCAACTTAAGTAGTCGGTCAAGGATTGGCCTTCCAGTTCAGCAATATTTGTCCCTACTATCAGTCCAGCATGAAACCGTCGATCTTGGCCATTGAGCCATAGCGTGCTAAATAGAAGAAAGCAAAGTAAGTACCTATTCTTTTTCATTGGATAGGAAGTCCTGTAGATTTCGATGCGCCTCGTCTTTTCGAAAGTCTTGTATAGCTTGTGTCTCATTCCTGCTTTTATCTACTTTTTGATAAGGAATCAAAGTCGGTAATAACCCCAAGCAATTGGCCAGGCTTCGTTGGACCGGGTCAATTCCCTGATAGTTGTGATACAATTGAAATGACCCAGCGGTTTCAGTATGCAAAATGGCTGCCCATTCTTGAATATCCGAGATGATATAGGGATTAAATACGGGCTCTACTACGGGATCAAAACTGGCTAATAGCTCCTGCAATAACAAGCGATACTTATCATTTAACTGGCCTTGATAGTGACCTGCTTCTATTGTGGGATGAAATGTTATAGTCAAATCGACTTGCCCCTCATTTGTAATAAAGGCCGCGAAGCTGTCGAAGGATGTCAACTGTGTATATTCGATAGTAGTAAAAGCAATTGTATTTCTTCTCTTAGGTTGATATAACCGTTGCCAGCGTTTGGCTTTTGTCTCCTTGATGAGCAAGGTAGTTGGATGAGGAGTGCTCAGTCGATATTCGTCCCTAACTGCTTCCCTTTGTACTAGTATAGAACTATCCAATAAAGTATATGGTACAAACCCTGGCTGGTTTAACATGCATTCTTTTTCAAGAAAAAAATGGCAGTAGTTGTGCTCATCACACCAAAGTCCTTGGAGGGTGTTTTGTAGCGTATTGGGCGTAGGCCGACAATTAGACAGCAGTGAAATCGTGAGAAGTAAGAATATGGTCTTGTGATAATTCAATTTGATACTTTGTTAGCTTGGGTAAGGCTTCAGAAGTGGGTTGGTCGATACTAGGCAGATTATCTCACATTAACTTCACCATTTTTGGATATATAATATCGGATGTTCGCTACTAGTTTCACTAGTATGCGTTCTTTGGTTGCGAGCTCTTGCTCGCCGGGTAAATAACGGCGAGCTGGAGCTCGCAACCCAGGTCGGCAAACAAGCAAGAGCTTGTCGCCAACATATGCTCAACTACTACGCGTTAAGTGGATGTGTGTGAGGCTCCTGCCCGCAGTTATTTTTACTGCGGGCAGGAGCCCCTGAAGGCAGGCGCGTCTTAGATCGACCAACAAGCATGAGCTTGTGGTCAACATCATAGTACTGAATGGCAATGCAGTCTTACAACTAGCCTTGCCATCCAGTCTCCAGTTATTATTTAAACCCAATCTTACCGATCGCTTCATGGCTAATCACAATCGCTTCCATCGGTGTTTGGTCAAATGTTTTATCCTGCTCAACGAAGTAGTATTCCATTCCAGACTGCTCCTTTTGTGCCAAAATTCTAGCAAAATCTATAGAACCCGTACCTACTGGCGCAAATCGCCCTTGCTCGTCTATGTCTTTTACATGCCAAGATTTAAAACGTCCTGGTGCTTTATTGAAGTAAGCGATAGGATCGGCCCCGGCTTTGGTGGCCCAGTACAGGTCTAGCTGAAAATTCAGGTGTTTAGGGTCTGAATTCTCTAGGAAATAATCCAAAGGCACGATTCCTTCTGCATTGGCAATAAATTCGAAGTCATGATTGTGGTACAAGCATTCGAGTCCGGCCGCCGTACATTTTTCCGCAATGGTGTTGATAATATCCATTACCTCTTCTATTTCTTCACTCATTCCTAAGGCGTTAGTAGCTGGATCGACCTTAAAATGTCCCATCGGCGGAATTGGGACCACGAAATACTTAAAGCCTGCTGCTTTTACGGCAGCGATTTGCTCATCGGCATTTTCTAGTGTGACGGCTCCTTGGTGTGAGCTAATAGGCACTAGTCCCACCTCATCCAGGTAACTTTTAAATTCAGCTGGCTCCATGCCATAGAATTTCCCTTCTGAGTAGCCGGCTGCTTCAATATACTTATAGCCGATGGTTGCTACTTCTTTCAGGATTTGTTTGGGCTCGTTCGCCAGTGTATCCCGAAGGGTATACAACGCTAATCCCCCGAAGGCAGTAGTTGATGTATTTTCCATCTCTGTTTCAGTTTTAGTTTCCTCCGAATCTTTCGGAGCAGTATCACAGGCACCTAGGCCTAGGGTGAGCATTACTAGAAATGCCCAAAATGGCTTATTCATTTTGATCAATATTAATTTATCAATGTTAAAATAGACTTTCTAATCAAGTGTCTTTTATAGTTCTCTGACAATTTTTGGACTTAGCGTGGGCTAAATTCTCGATCAACGCTCACCACCAAAATTTTCAGAGAAGGGTATCTATTGGGGTAGGATAGCAAATTTACAGGAATCATTGGCATACCGCTCATTTTGGGGCTTTAATTTAAAAGCGGGTTAAGCGTATGGTTGGAAAGACAAAAATGCGCCTAATGCGAGGGCCTTTTTATGGCATAAAAAATAAATGGTCTTTATTCACTACCCAATCAATGCCATTTAAACACCGTCAACACCCCAGCATGATCAGACGGGAACATAATAGGATGATAATCCAGCACTTTTGATTCAATGGGCCGCAATTGATCGCCCAGGTAATAGATATAGTCAATGCGGTCTCTTAGTCCATATTTATCAGAAGAAGTAGCTGCCCTGGGCGTCCAAGTCAAGCCGAGATCGAGCAATGGATTGATGTGTAATTCTCGATAACTATCTTTAAACCCAGCCTCCGTCATGGCTTTGCTGACGGGCCATTCGACGACATGGCCGGCGTGTACTTCTTTGGTTGCCGGGGTCCAATCCAAGTGAGAACCACTATTAAAATCTCCTGACATGATCACGGGTCTTGTACTTGCCTCCTCTAAAAGCGGCGCCATCTCAGACAGTATTTGTTTGATTTCTGAATGCCGCGTTTCTCCCTCTGCAGCAATTAATTCCTCCGCTGACATTTTACCCGCTCTCGCCTCTTTCAGGTAATCGGGTAAATAATGGAGCCAAGTATCTAAAAATAAGAGCTCCTGGTCCCCTCCCAGATCCAATTTGGCGCCACCAAAATTGAAGGGTCGAAATGCCTTTACTGTTTCCAGAATAGGGAAACGACTCATGATAGATAGGTTGGAGCTAATCAAGTAAAAATAATAGCCGAGAGAATCGGCAATGATCTCACCGGAGCCATAGGTCTCTATTAAGCCAACGATATCCGCATTGGATGATTTGATGATTTCGATGACCCGCTGTAGTCCCACCTGTTGACCATAGCGATGCCCACCATGCCAGATGTTCCAAGCTAGTACGCGTATCTGACCTTCATCAAAAGAGGCTGGTTCTTCCTTTAGGGACTGAAAACTGCGATAAAGCGTAGCTACTTGCTCAGGGGAAATCGGCCTGTCCCACATTTTCACTTCATCCAGGTAACCGTTAAAGGCATTCCACTGCCCAGCTGAGCCGTACTCCCATTTTTCATCGGAGCCTCCGATTACAGTAGAAAAAGCGTTGTTCATTCCGGCCAATCCTGCGATGTTGTAAATAGCCACGTTTTTCCCATCCAGATACATCCATACTTCTTCCTTTTCCCGATCCAAAGTAAATAGGAGCTGGTGCCATTCTCCATCATTTATGCGTTGGCGTTGAGCGGTGGGTTTATAATCAAATCTTGTTTTCCCATCACTGAAGTTCAGCGCCCAGGCTCCATTTTCTCGGGTGTAAATTTGCCAGCCTTGATCAGCCAAAGCTTCTGCCTTTTTGTTGCCCATTACTGGGGTTCTCATCGCAGCATTGGGTTTTGTCCTAATCCACACCTGGATCGAAAAAGAGGCATTTTTACCGTAATTTAAAGCAAGCGTGCTATCGACTTTCATCGGCATTCTCAAGCTTGCATCAGCTGATAAATCAAGGGCCCTACCTTTTAGCCCCCTCGTATATTTTGGTTGAAGGAGATCCACAGCATAGACTGCTTCCTCTTTGCTGATGCCCCTCTCTTGGTCCATCTCAGTTGTTGTATCAAAATCGATATACAATGTAGGCGTCTGGCCATTGGTAGGTTGCGCCATTCCTAGCCACATGATTAGGTTCAGCCATACGACTAGACCTTTAGAAGACAGAAGTGAGAAGCGAGACTGCCCAAGTGGGGCTTCTGATTGGCATCTAGCCATCTCTCCTCTGTCGTCCCGGTCTAGCAATAGGCTAGGCTTCTGACGGCTACCTTTGTCTAGCGGCCTATTGTTCAGCAAAACATACTTGGAGTTCATCCATGATGGTTATTAGTGACTGGAAATTTACAAAACTATACTGACGCCGAAGAAGTTTGGGAATCCAAACGCTCTTCAGGTACAGCATATACTGACCAAAATGGTTGGAGATTTCCCAACCACTTTGCGTCGAGTATAAATGATGATCCACGCCTATATTATAAACAAAGAGAGCCATGTCTTTTGACATGGCTCTTCAATAGCTTTCCGGTATAGAAAAATAAATTATTTCTTCAATACTTTAATGGTATGGAATTTATTCCCTGAACGTAGTACAGCAAAATAAACACCAGCTTGTAAGTGATCTACGGGTAGGCTAAGGCTTTGGCTATTGATGCTTCGCTCTTCTAGCAATCTACCGGTCATATCAAAAAGACTAAGTCTTTCAATATTCTCATTTGCTTCAATTCTTAGCAAATGCCCTACTGGGTTACCCAATACTTTTAAACCTTCGAATTCTTGCTCTTGGATACCAGAAACGCCATCAACGGTAACAGAGAAAAACTCACTAAATAGATCTAAGCCAGGAACCAGACTATTTTGGATTAAGGCTCTGTATTTTACGGCATCAGCTGCAGTAACATCGTCTTTTTGGTACATGGCTTCTGTAGCACCATCAATCAAATCTTCTTCTCCGATGATCCATTGGTAACTATTAGCAGTACCTCCTACATCGATAGATAGACGCAAAGTATCGCCTGCCATTAGTTCAATCGTAACTGGCATACCTACATTGGCTTGTGGAGAATAACTAAATTCATCCACCAAAGGATCGGAGTCTACCGCAACATTCCCTTCTAGGTCTTCAAAAGTCAGGAAATTATTCTGCAAACGAATCTTAGCCCCATCACCCCAAGTAACCTGTGTCATATCGGGTAAAGACGCAAAGTTATCGCCATTTAAATACAAACGTGTTAGGCCAGAAACCTGTAAGAATTCAGCAGGTAAGGCATCAAATTCACTATCATGGAAATATAGCTTTTCTATGAGAGGAAGCGCAAATATCTCCCCAGGGATCGTACCCGCTATAGGACTTCCCTCTGTATTAAACTCCGTCAAATTGACCATGTTCTCCAATCCTTCCGTCTCAATAGAAGTATAACCACTGAATTTGACCTGAAAACGATCAATATCAGTCCATCTCCATAAGAAGGCAGGTAAAGCGCCAGTCAATAGCGAATCATCTCTCAATTCAATCTTACCACTCATTTTGGTGATATTACCCAGTGTCTCAGGCAATGCGCCCGTCAAGTGCATATCCTTGAATTCAACGTTTGTTACACGCTGTGTAGCACTATCTACGGTTACTCTCTCCCAAGTATTGAGCGGGCCATTCAGCCAAGTAGCAAAACCAGACCAATCTGCTCCTCCACAATTATTGTATAGATCAACTAGCGCCAAAGAATCCTGGCTAAAAGCGGAGGCAAATAAATGAGTAGGTTCGACCGTAATTACCAAGCCAGGAACCGTTGTATTTTGTACTATACCGAGGTATTTGCCCGAATGTACACTAGGATCAAAAGCGGCAATTTCATAAGTTGCATCCGTTCCTACTTCTTCATCTGTTCCTTTTATCCACTGGTAAATATTGTCAGCACCTCCTACATTAGCAGCCAAAGTAACCGGATCTCCAATGGCAGGATATTGATAAGTCTCTTCTCCTACATTGGCTTGTGGAGAATAGCGGAACTCATCCACATTGGCATCAGAAAGGAAACCAACGAGGGGTTCTAAATCTTCAAAAGTCAATTGGTTGTCGTGAAAACGAACCTTGGCTCCACTTCCCCAAGTCATACCCGACATATCAGGTAGCTCAGAAAAATTATCGCCATTCAAGTACAAGCGAGTCAAAGCCGTAGCCTGGGTTACTTCAGCTGGTAATTGATCAAATTCACTATCGTGGAAATAAAGTTTTTCAATGGCAGGAAGCGTAAAAATAACCCCAGGAATTTCTCCTGCAATCGGAGAACCTTCGGTATTAAACTCCGTCAAATTGATCATATTCTCCAGACCTTCTGTTTCGATGGAGGTATAGCCACTGAATTTGATCTGAAAACGCTCAACATCGGTCCATCGCCATAAAAAAGCGGGTAAAGCACCAGTTAATAGCGAATCATCTCGGAACTCAATTTTACCACCCATTTTGGTGATATTACCTAGACTTTCAGGAAGAGCGCCCGTTAGGTGCATCTCCTTGAATTCTACATTTGTTACCCGTTGAGTAGCTTCATCTACTGTCACTTTTTCCCAAGTATTGATCGGGCCGTTTAGCCAAGTGCCAAAACCAGACCAATCGGCGCCACCACAATCGTTGTAGAGATCAACCAATGCCAAAGAATCCTGGCTAAGGGCTGAAGCAAACAAGTGAGTAGGTTCTGTCATGATCACCAAACCTGGAACTGTAGTATTCTGAACTACGCCAAAATATTTACCGGAATGTACACTAGCATCAAAAGCGGCAATTTCATAAGTCGCATCCGTACCCACTTCTTCCTCTCCATCTTTAATCCACTGATAAACATTATTTGCTCCACCTACATTTGCCGCAAGACTTACTGGGGCTCCAACAGCTGGATATTGATAATTTTCCTGCCCTACATTGGCTTGTGGAGAATAGCGGAATTCATCCACATTGGCATCAGAAATGAAACCAACGAGGGGTTCTAAATCTTCAAAAGTCAATTGGTTGTCCTGAAAACGAACCTTGGCTCCACTTCCCCAAGTCATCCCCGACATATCAGGTAGCTCAGAAAAATTATCGCCATTCAAGTACAAGCGAGTCAAAGCCGTAGCCTGGGTTACTTCAGCTGGTAATTGATCAAACTCACTATCATGGAAGTACAATTTCTCGATATTTGGAAGCGTAAAAATCACGCCAGGAATCATCCCCCCGATCGGAGAACCTTCGGTATTGAATTCGGTCAAATTGACCATATTCTCGAGGCCATCTGTCTCAATAGAAGTATAACCACTGAATTTGATCTGAAACCGATCGATTTTTGTCCATTTCCATAAAAAGGAAGGTAGAGCGCCCGTCAACAACGAATCATCTCGGAATTCGATTTTGCCACTCATTTCGGTGATATTGCCCAAGCTCTCAGGAAGCGCACCCGTCAAGTGCATCTCCTTGAATTCGACATTCGTCACCCGTTGCATCGCTTCGTCTACCGTTACTTTTTCCCAAGTACTGATTGGACCATTGAGCCAGGTATCAAACCCAGAACAATCGGCCCCACCGCAATCGTTATAAAGATCGACTAAAGCCAAAGAGTCAGCCTCTAGTGTCTGTGCATTGACCGAAAAGGCGCTAAGCGTGAATAAAAGGGTGCTTAGGCACCAAGTAGATAGGTAGTAAAGTCTTTTCATCATCTTTGGTTGGTTAATATTACTGCATTATTGAAAGAGAAGTCTATAGGCATACTGATTTCCTTTTTTGGAAATACCGACTAAAAAGTACATGCCCTTATTTTCTCTGGATAAATCAATCGTCATACGGTTAGCATTGACCACTGGTACTTGTCGAATCAGTTGTCCGCTAGTATTATAAATCGTAAAAGCTGCTAGATCTTCTATTTGTTCAATTTGAAAAATGCCTTTAGTAGATGGGTTCGGGAAGATTTTTAATGGTGGAATATCTACTCCGGTAGTACTGGTAAAAATGCCAAATTCATCATTGATAATATTCTCTCCATTTTTGACCGTGTAGACCCTTGTCTCTGGAGTCTGATTTTCCCAGTCCTCTCCTTGTCGGTAATTGTATTCAATCACATCTCCGGCGGTCAACTTGGGTAGTGTATAACTGTAAACATTACCCCCTACAGCAGGGATCAGTTCACCTGTCGTCCAATCCTCGTTAATACCCATCAAATAAATCTCTGTGGGACCACTATTGACTTTCACGTTAAAAATTACATCTCGATTCAGGATACCATAGATGGAATCGCCAGTCACTTGATCATCCAGCACGGACAGGGCTAGTATAATTTTATCACTTAAAAGGGAATCTTGATTGGTAGTACCTGGCACTAGCGTGAGTACCGTGTTACCTGTATTCGGATCAACACTTACAATCGTATCAATGGTATTCAAGGTCTTTCGACTGATCACATCCCAAGTATAGTTATCATCGACCAAAAAGGCTTGGTAGGTCCAAACATGGTCATCGGCCTGCTCATCACCATTAGTACCATCATCATAGAGTTGAATGGGTTCTACCCTCCAAGAAGATTGCAGCAGAACATTCTCGAGTTGTTCACTTCCGTCTTCAAAGCGGAATTTGATGTCTGTTTTATCAACGGTTACTCGATTCTCCACCGCAATTTCCGCTGTTGGTCCAACGCTTCCAGCATACAAACCCGCTACATCTCCATCCAGGTACTGAACGGTAATTACTTCTGCACTATCTGTTATATCTGTATCGAGTGTGAGTAATAACTGCTTTGAAATATGGGCATCAACAGCACCCGTAGCCAAGGTAATTGAAGCGATATCATAGGTATTTTCTCCTTCCACCACAAATGAGGCGGAGGGTAAGCTGGCCTGATCGATATATTGATCAAACGCTAGAATAATCCCGGTACCGTCAAGCGTCGTTTTCGCGTTAACCAGATTAGGTGCTACTCGCGTACGATTTTCAATCGCTAAGTTGTCAAAGGCCACCAGTGAGCCACCATTTGGATCGGCAATTTGATCGGCAGCAAAAGAAATTAGCACTTCTTCGTCCTTTAAGATGGGTGCATCCAAATAAATACGAACTTCCTTATCTAGTCTTCCTCTGACTTCAGCTTCAGTTACCATTAAGGTGTTTCCTCCAGCCTGCACCTGTAAATCCGTATAGCCCGAAGAACCCGTCATCGGTTTTGAAAAATACAGGTCGATATACTGACCACTATTAGCACTCACGCCTCTTTCAATCACTGGTGCAGTAGGTTCAGCTACCAGATGAATTCCTTTGGTAAAAACCTCTCCGTAATTCCCATTTTGGTCGTATGCTTTTACATATTCGTTGGTGATTCTAGTTGTATAATGGCCATAGTCGGATTCTTTCACACTAGCAATGTTATACGTCTTGTTTTTCTTTCCGAACTTGCTGAAGCCATCTTTGTACCATTGATAGGTAATATCTTCTTCTCTACTTCCTGCATCATTACAGACCATTTCAACAGGAGTTCCAACTGGTACTACAATTTCTATTTCATCTCCTACATCAAACATATCGCGCGCTTCAAAGCCAAACTCTTGCGGTACAGGCGAGATCGTATAGAAATGATCAATGATTCTTTCCATATAGAAATAGGATAGACGTGAATTGTAAAACCACTGCGTCCCATCCAGGTTACGTAAGCCCGCTTCATCGAGAAAATCCAGATTAGGCATGAAATCGAAGTAGGTATAACGCGTATTTAGTTTTCGTATACCAGTACAGTTACGCAAGGCGTCGGACATCCCTCCTCCAAACCAGGCTGCTTCCACATCAAAATGTTCGAGCGAAGCGTGATAGATTTCATCTGGAATGAGCTCCCAGCGGAAACCATCATTTCCATTGACCCTAAATTCTTCCAATGCGGTCAATAATCCTATTTCTCGAGGCACGTAACCCGCCAAGCCATTCTGCCCATCTGTACGACGACCAATTACCGGCCATAACCAAGTGACCCGGTAGGTAGAATCCACAGAATTAGGAATAGGCCTTTTTTCCACCTTTACCCCAAACCAATCCTTTACCGGCCCATCAAACCAATTATTAAATTGACCGTCATATTTTTCCTGCCATTCCGTTGACAAGTCATCAAAACCAAAGCCTTCTTGATTGGAGGTCCAATTCGGTCCATCTGTCGCCCAATAAAAAGCCACCAAAGCTAGTGAATCTTGCTCTGCTATCTTGTAGTCACTTTGGCTAGATAATGGCATGCTCCAACCCAAAAGAAGGAACAGGGCAAACCCAGTACATCGGATCCAATTATTTCTGCTATCTCTCATTGCGCTTTTAATTATGGGTTCTCTGAGCATTGTTGTCACCAGAGAATCTTGTTATTTTTGTACGGCTACCTCACACTCCAAAACATAGGAAACGCCTGCATACCTAGCTACATTCGCCGGGTGCAGACCTTTCACAATCAGTATACCTGATTTAAGGGAATGAACGGCATTCAGGTCTGTTACAAACCCGATGACATCGCCCACTTTTATATTGGTCAATTGGGAAGAACCATCTGACAAAATGGAAGCGTCGCTGACCAGTTTAGCTAGGGAAGACGGGGTGATATTGTCGAGCGTGACCGCTTCTGTTGGATTCAAAACCCTGAATAAGGTATTGTTTTCAATATTGAGCTCTAGGTCCACACGCCCCGAGGCAGGCGCCGCTAATGTTGAACGTCTGGCCTCCTTATCATAGTAGAAAATAATATCAATCTTTTCTTGAACAGCCACATTGGCTTCAGACAATTTACTGTAGTTGGTCTTGATATCGGAATAGACATTTCCGTCGATGGTGGCCAAGGCATCATGAAAGGTTCCATCTTTAGCGTAGAGTTCCAAATCTTCATATTTGGCAATGGCAGGTACCACCTCCACCGTCTTTTCCTGGCTGGCCCGTCCCGATTCATCAATAATGGTGAAGCTAATGCGAGACTTATTAATAGCATCAGGAATAATATAGTCGTAGCGTACCTTAAAGGATTGAATCCCCTCTCGAATCGTTCCAAAAATATGATCTGCAAAAGGATCATCAAAGGCTGTATCACTGACATTAAACCCAGAACCATTCCTTCCTTCGACCGCCGCCTTCACAATACATGATTTTATATCAAAGTCGGACGATACAGTAATGGCAAAGCTAACCGTTTCACCCGCTGCCGCATTTTCACCCCCCAGCGCTTCTACGGCTACTACAGCGTTAGAATCCGCATAGGATACCTCTATTCCTTCCTCTACCAATTCTGTACAAGCGTTAATCGAAAACAGAAAGGCTAGTCCAATTAATCTTGCTATTTTTGAATCTATTTTCATTTCTATGGTATTAACTTTCAGCCTTTGTTGGTTTGACGGAAATAAATGAATCCATTTTCTCTCCGTTTCCTTGTCATAAAACCAGTTTAAACTTAGGCGTATTGATAGTCGGGAATTCCCGACCAATATCTTCTCCTTATTCCCACCAAAACATAGTCTTCCAATGCAAATCGTACCACTGTTTGAAATCAGTACCGGAGCCTTCTATGGATTGAATAATTGGGTAATCGCTACTATAAACAGGTTCTTGAAAAATGGGCATTTGAAGATCGCTATTCTGCAAAATCCACATCTTAGCCTCATTTCTACTTTCATCACTTTTGATCGGAACATCATAGCCAGAAGCACGTGCTTTTTCTACATTGGCGGGGTTATTGGCCAACTCAGCATCCGAGTAGGCTGCCCGACTAGGGAACTTACTTCCACTACCATTGGGGCCAAAGTTTTCAGCACCCGAAGAGGCACGTAATTCGGGAAGCATTGTTCGGCGGTGATCGAAGTAAGGTTCTAGGCCTAAAAAGAAAGAAGCCAACCATTTCTGCTCTGCAATTAGCGTCAGTTTGTCTCTTCCTCCCTTATAGCTAACCGAAGTTTGATTAATATATTCATCAAAGCTGTCCACTCCTTCACTACCATAGGCCCCTTCATATCCGTCGCTACCAAACTCGGCCGTATAGAAATCAAAGGAAGCCTGAATACCATTTTCATAATGCATTTGAGCATCGCCTGTCGCAAACCCTCTCTCAATAGCTTCTGCCAAGAAGAATTCCTGCTCGGCATAAAGCGCAATCAAAGTGGGCGTGGAGGCCGACTCAATCAGCGGTTGTCCAGTAACATCTTCTTTCCGGAAAAAATCACCCAATGCTGAAGCAAAGGGGAAACCACCATTCCATTGCGATGCGTGGGCATTATCCGTCGTAATGCCATACAATTGGCCTGCATATTTCACCGCTCCAGGGTTACTAGGTAATACATGGGTATCGGGATTACTATGCACTTGTCGTACTGGTTTGGCCATGATGGGCAGGCGAGGGTCGCGCAAGGAGATTAATCGCTCAATAAACACATTGCTAAACGGTGCCTCCTCTATCTTTCCTTTGCTGAGTTTGAAAAGAACAGAGGGTCTTTCAATCGGATCATTCTTGAACGTAGCATTATCATCGTTAGACTGCATAATCGGATAAGCCTCGGGATCGGCCAATATCTCCTGCAATATTACTTTGGCCTCCTCAGTAGCGACATCCGACATGTACATGGCCAATCGTATGCGTAGCATATTGGAGAACTTCTTCCATTTCAACATATCTCCGCCAAAAATCAAATCGCTGGAAGCATTGATGGGAGCATCCGTTCGATTCAGTTCCTCACCGGCCATTTTGAGTTTTTCTAAAATGGCAGGATAAATATCCGATTGCCGATCGTAGAGACTAAGCAAAGGCGGATCATCTGAAATAGGATCGAAATACGGGACATCACCATAAAGATTGGTCAACATAGAGAAGGTATAACTTTCCCAAATATCTGCAATGGCTTCATAGCGACTATCCTCAGCCTTGATGGCTACCGTCCGGAGGTTTTTCACCACGCGAATCGCACTGTACATCGGCACCCAAAAGCCCGAATCATCAAAAGCATGCCACGACTTATGGCGATTGCCCTGGCTCAAACTTTTGGTCTTACCATGGTATTCACAAACAGCCGGTATAACATTCCAGGCCAAATAATCAAAACCATCAACCGTTGACCACAACATCGGTACTAAAAATACCGAGGGGTCTACGTCATTATCATTATCATCATCCAACAAACCGTTCGGTGTATTGGGGTTGACATTAATGTCTTCATCCCAAGTATCACAAGCACTAACACCAAGTAGTAGCATCAATGTGATACACTTTAAACCTGTACTTACAAATTGATTCTTCATCTTTATGATACTAAAATTTTAGATTCAAGTTAAAAGCGATATTTCGTACCGAAGGTGTTCCGCCACGGTCCAAGCCGGGTATCGCGCCAGCCTGATTCGAGGAACTAAAGGTCTCTGCATCCACATTAGGTACTTCGGTCCAAACCGCTAGGTTTCTCACTACCAATCCAATACTTGCGTTACTTATATTTACTCGCTCCATCACACTTTGTGGGAAGGTATAGAATAGCTTCAGCTCTCGTAGTTTCAAATAACTTGCATCATAAATCACCGCTTCTGGAATTTCGGCATCCATGATATTTTCCCAATATTGCTGCCCGGTCAAACCACCAGAGCTCAATCCTGACTCCTTTAGGTCTTCTTTGGTCAAAGGCCGGTATACTCCATTGTCTAAGTACATGCCATCTGGCAAAATATTTTCTCTCGGTGTGAAATTTCCATTGGCATCTGTTCCTCCCAATAAGGTGGCTTCAGATAGTCCTCTGATATTTAAGTTGTAATTAGTCGAGGAGTAAAAAACGCCCCCATAACGTACATCTACTAGGAAGGAAAGGCCAAAATTGCCGAATTGGAAGTCGTTATAAATCGACCCCATCCAATCTGGATTATAGTTACCCAAAAAGATCTTATCACTACGCTGCGTGTCGCCCGATTTGGTGTATAGTATTTCACCAGTAGGTGCACGCTCATATCCTTTGCCAAACATGGCCCCTCGTCGCAGGCCAATCTTGTCCTCTACAAATAGATGAGTGGTAATACTTCTAGATAGAAAGGCATCAGGGTTTTCCGGATCGTATTCATCTACATAGGAACGATCCATTGACCAGTTGACCATTGTATTCCAACTAAATTTCTTACGCTCAATCACTCGTCCTTTCAGCATCACCTCTACCCCTCTGTTACTGATTTGTCCGGCATTTTTCAGAATGAAGTCATAGCCCGTTGTCGGCGAAACTTCAACTCGAAGGATTTGATTGGAAGTAACCGAATTATAGTAAGTAAAATCTAACATCCAGCGATTTTGGAAAAAGCGGATATCTGTTCCTACCTCCCAAGCACTGGTAATTTCAGGCTTTAAGTTAGGATTAGATTTTACATTACTTTGTATAATAGACGCTACCCCGTTTTCTCCAGTTCCCCAACGATATTGGTCTTGTAGATTATAGGGGCCAGTATCACTTCCTACCCTCGCCAGTCCTGCTCGAAGCTTCCAAAAGCTAATGGCTTTGGGGAGATCCACCACTTCATGCACCAATCCACTCAAGGTAAAAGAAGGATAGAAATAGGAGTTATTATTGGTAGGTAATGCACTAGACCAATCATTACGAGCCGTAATATCCAAGTATAGGAAGTCCTTATAGGCTAGATTGGTAAAAGCATATAGCGAGTTCAATTGTTTTTCTGAAATCCCATTACCAGTATTCGGGAAAACACGGCGGTTTCCAAGGTTATAAATATCTGGTACTAATAACTGATCTACACTACTACTAATAGAAGAGCCGTCTGAGCGCAGGTGATTTCCACCAGCGGAAATGATGGCATTCAGGTCTTTACCAAGATCCGTTTGATAACGTAATAAAAAATCGGCATTCAGCTCTCGTCTATTCGATTGGCTCGTACTAAATCCACCAAATTGATTGTTGGTCCCAACCGTACTGAAAGCACTTCTATTGCTAGCATCTCCGTAATTTCTGTTCTGGCCGATACGCCCCATCAAAGAAAGTTTTTCAGTGACTTGGTAATCGGTCGTGATATACCCCAACAATCTCAAATTATCGGAGCTGCGTCGATTTTCGCGCAAAACAAAATAAGGATTGTTTTCACTGCTACGCCACTTCAATTGTTGGAGGCCTTCCAAACCAGGCACCCAATAGTCCTTCAAGGCATGGATATCAATATTTCGTGGATAAAGACGTACGTCGTAGCCCTGATTGTTACCACTTCTTCCTTCTATGTATTTGATATTGGCCCGTACTTTTATTTTATCCGACAGCTCCCAGCCTGCACTAAAGTCAAAGCGATCAGACTGGTAGGCGGTATTGGGAATGATTCCTTTCTGCGCGATATTAGTGTAAGATAACCTGAAGTTCCCTCTATCACTCGAACCAAATACCGCCAGGTTATTGTTGGAAATAAATCCGGTTTCATAAAAGTCGCTCACATTATCTGGATAAGCTACCCAGGGCTTATATCCATTGAATTGTGGTCGAATTTCACCATCGAAACGCGGGCCCCAGTTGATTCGAGAATCATCATTGGATATAGCGCCATCGGGCCAGGTTCCATTATTGCCATCAAAGTAACGATACTGACCACCTGTTCCTTGCCCAAATTCATTTTGATAATCCGGCAGAACAAATGGATTTTGCATAGAGAGGTTGAAGTTAACTTCTGCGCCCACTCGGTTTTTGCTACCAGAAGCTCCTGATTTGGTCGTAATCAGAATAACACCCGCCGCCGCTCGAGAACCATACAAAGCCGCCGCCGCTGGGCCTTTCAAAACTGAAACCGAAGCGATATCATCCGCTGCTACATCATTGGATCCGGCAGGTATACCATCTACTACGAATCTGTCTCTTATACACATCTCCGAGCCCACGAGACCGAGGCTGATC
>CAJXUM010000004.1 GCA_913060855.1 uncultured Lewinella sp.
ATCTACACTATCCTCTTCGTCGGCAGCGTCAGATGTGTATAAGAGACAGCCATTCGCTACGATACCATGTTCACTGGGCCATTGACCTGTCAAATAGGTGGATTGTGCCGCACAAGTCACAGCCGGCAGAACCGGTTTTATCAAAGACAATTTTCTTTCTGCGATCCATTTTGTGATGAACAAATCCTTATTAGTCAATAAGGAACTGGACAATCCAACGATATTAATCAGGGCAAGCTGTTGCATGAGGCTTTCTATTCTAAAGTTGTGCTTTTATCCACGACAGCTCTCTGACAATGGATTGTTGTAAATCGGCTTGCAAGGCGGCAGGCAATACGCCCCAGGTATACGTTTCTACCTCTAGGTGGGTACTATAGGGGCTTTCTTTCCACAATTCCAATGCGGCTTCAATGGCATCTTGTGTAGAAGAAAGATGACCATAATCCGCTAGAAATACCGGTACGTGGAAATGTGTTCGAAGTTCTGCAAACGCAGGATCCTTCATCCCCTCCATTCCTTCTTTTAGATCGGGAAATTTTCGTAGGCTACCATCCTCTAGCTGTAAAACAGCCTGGTGCAAGTAGGTGGGCTCATCAAACTCCGTCAAGGCTTGTTGCTGTTCCTCTATAGATATCGTAGTCGATCGCTTACATTTCAAGGCCGCACTAATCTGTATTTTTCCAACTTGGATTCCCTGATCATTCAGTCGCTTAATGGTATCCCTAGGCGCTTCGAAGGCCAGTGCAAAATGACAGACGTCATAGCAAATCTGAAGATATCGCAAGACATATTCCTTCGCTTGTTCTACTGAGCAACTTAACGCTTCGGCCAATTGTGCAGCACCGATGGTCAGGAGGTAGTCCTGGTAAAAGGCAAGTACTTCCTCTGTATTTTCCAATAAACCATCGGGCTCCGGCTCTATATCGATATGAATAAAAGTTCCCTTTTCTTGTTCGGTTTGCTGTAAATAAGCTGCGATCTGGATATAATGCCGAGTGGAACTTAATTTTGCCTTGTGAGTAGCTGCCTCGTCTTTATGCCAGTACTTATAGGATAAAGGAGAGGTCGATATTCCTCCGCTAAGTCCAGCGGGAAGCAACTCACTCAAAATATCGATCAGATTTTTTGTGTACTGGAATCGTTCTGGCGTGGTCCAATCCGGATAGTGTACCTTATCTTTTATAACAACGTCGTGAAAATCCCCAAAAGGGAAGCCATTCATCGTAAAAATATAGCAGTTCTCTTTCTCCAGCCATTCTTTGAAGACTTGCAAGGCATTCCCTTCCAATAATTCTTTGGCGGCCGTATCAGAGAGTCGAAGGCCGATTCCAAATTGTTCGGTAGGCGCTATATCCCGTTTAATGGCTAGGGCATAAGTTTCTAGACTTTTGAATACTGCCGCCCAGTTTTCGCCAGGATGAATATTGGTACAATAGGTCAGATGCGCTTGATGGATGGTTTTCATGAGGTTTGTAGATTTACACTCGTGTAGGTACTAATGTATTCAATGGCCGCTACCATTTTTTGATGGTCAATCACATGCACCTCTACCCCTTTACCCAATTCCTCCAACAGCATAATCGTGAGTTTACCCCCTAAATGCTCTCGAAACTCATCCAAACCTATGAGTATTTGTTCATCCAATCGCTCATCATATAAAGGCAAACCCAAGCCATGAATACAATCTAATATTGTTTCCAAGGCGCTCGCGTCCAATAAGCCAATCAAATGAGAATAGGTAGCATCTAGTGCGATACCGATAGCCACCGCTTCCCCATGTCGAATTTCGAAATTCGAACGCTGTTCTAGCTTGTGCGCCGCCCAGTGTCCAAAATCAAGGGGTCGTGAAGAACCTTGTTCAAAAGGATCGCCGGTGGTGGCGATATGTTCCATATGCATTTCAGCACAACGGTATATCAAATGATTCATGGTAGGTAAATCCCGCTGTTTAAGCGCTGACACATTCTCGCAAATCCAAGTAAAAAAGCTGCGATCTTTGATCAGTGCCACTTTTATCGCCTCTGAAATCCCTGACCGCCAATCTCGATCTGAAAGTGTCGATAAAAAGATAGTATCATTCAAAATAGCGTGGGGTACGGCAAAACTTCCAATGAAGTTCTTCTTCCCTCTATGATTGATTCCATTCTTCACCCCAACCCCAGAATCATCTTGTGACAATACCGTAGTAGGGACTCTAATGTGTCGTACACCCCGATGCGATATAGCTGCTGCAAAACCAACTGCGTCCAAAACCGCACCTCCACCAATGGCAATGACGAAAGAATGCCGATCAATTCCATGTTGATCTACGGCATCCACAATGGTCGTAATATGCTCAAAAGTATTCTTTGCTGCTTCTCCACCCGATATTTGCAAAACTTCTCCACATAATGTCGCGGTATCGGAATAGTGGTCAAAGTAGTCGGCGATTTCACTCGTCAAATTAGGATGAGCCAAGGCTACCCCATCATCTAGAACAACCATTACTTTGGTGGCCGATGATTCCTTGGTTCGTAAAACATCCGCCAGCAAGGTATTCTCTTTGCTAAAAATATGGTGACTGAAATACAAACTGTAGTCGTATTTTACTTCAAATTTCTTTTGTATTCTCTCCTGTATTTTCATCATGTCTATCAAAAATAAATAGTAGAGGCACTGTTGAAACTACCTCTTAGGTTACCGCAAATTTTTTAGCCAGAAAAATAGATATTGGCAACAAGACTAGCACCAATAAGGCCATAGGTATTGATCCAAATCCTGCTGTAAATGCTGCATCTAATGGTATGATAGATAGCACAGCTACCTTGACTGCCATTTTTATATTGGTTGGTGTATTATCGCTAAAGGCTCGATATTTGAAAAATAGATTCGTGCCGTACCATAGCAGCAAAAAGACGCCCGCACTTTGCATAGACAGATTTAGGCGGTCTTGCATAAGGAAAAATGCTGCTACTACTGATAAATCCAAGAGCATCGCTATCCCAATGGAAGTTTTATTCTGCCCGCTGCTTTCCTTCTGTGCAGTAAGCGTAATGGCTGCCACAAATAGAATGGGAATCAAACTAATCAGGTAAACTTCTTCCAAGGCGCTGGGAACAATACTTACGCCTAACATCAAATTGGCCCCTCTACACATTCCCATATTGATGGGACCTATCACTTTGTTGTGCTTACTCCATTTGTCATATACCAAGGCCAAGACCATGACCAAACTCGCCACCAGTCCACTTATCATAGAGGAAGCGAAAGCCGCCACCAAGGCTATGCCAAACAAAATTAACCCGATGCCAGTTGCTTGTTTTAGGCTCAATCGCTGGCTCGGCAAAATCCGTTCTGGCCGATTTATTTTGTCTTGCTCAAAATCAAAAACATCGTTGAAAACAATTCCACCACCGTACAATCCGATGGTTGAAAGAACCAATAAGAGCATATCGGACTGAAAAACGAGAGGCGAGAAAAGTCCCGCAATAGCAAATCCAGCTATAACGTCGGCAATCGAGGTGACGATATTGGCCGGCCGAATAAGGGTTAGAATAGCACGCCCATCCATTCAATTAATTTTCTACAATATTCGTAAAAGTAGTCTGTTCTGGGTTTTGCCCCCGAAGCACACTATTCCCCTCATGTAGGTCTAATTGATCTACACTCAGTTCTGCTTTCCAATCTTCTTCATTGAATTGCCCGCTCTTTCCATAAATGGTCAACGCATTTTGATAGCAGATGAGATGAACATCCTCCTTCGATATGCCTTTTTCCAGCATCAGAGAGGCTGTTTTAGGGACCGATAAGGGATCACTGACACCCCAATCTGCTGAGCTATCCACAATGATCCGTTCTGAACCATATTTTTTCACGACCTCTACCATTCGCTCGCTTCCCATCTTGGTCTTAGGATAAATCGTAAAAGCAGCCCAAAACCCTTTGTCTAGAACCGCCTCAACTGTCTCTTCATTGTTGTGGTCAATCACCACATTCTCGGGTAATAAACCATGCTCCAAGATCACGTCCATACTTTTTAGGGTACCGTTTTTCTTATCTCGGTGAGGGGTATGTATCATTACAGGAAGATCATATTCCTTGGCCAACTCCAACTGCAGTCGAAAATATTTGTCCTCTGCAGCCGACTGATCATCATAACCAATTTCGCCAACAGCCACTACTCCTTTTTTCAATAAAAACTGGGGTAATAAATCCATTACTTCCTCTGCTAATGCCTCATTATTAGCCTCTTTCGAGTTGAGACCTATCGTACAGTAATGTTTTATTCCAAATTGAGAAGCCCTGAATCTCTCCCATCCAATCAAGGAACTAAAGTAATCCTTAAATGTACCCGCATTCGTTCTCGGTTGTCCTGTCCAAAATGCAGGTTCGATCACGGCTACAATACCATGCTTACGCATATTCTGATAATCATCTGTGGTTCTAGAAACCATATGGATGTGTGGATCAATAAAGTGCATATCTATTATTTTTATGGATTCTTCAATATGATTTTGTACCGTTTTTAAGCTTGGGTAGAAAGGCCCACTTCCTGCCAGAAGGAAGGAGTACTTTCTGCGCGGCCCGATAATACGGCAAAAACACGTTCTTCTATGTCGCTTTTGTCTCTTTGTTCAAAGTCTTGCATTAATTTTTCGGACTGATAGCCTTGTATCAGTCGCCATATTTCGGGTGTAACCTGCCGATGTGCCGACCAACGTTCATATATAAAGTCTGTCGCAATACCCGCTAAGTCTTCATTTTTGCGTTCATCTAATTGGTAAATTCTATAGAGGGGACGCTCCGTGAAAATATTTTTGAGAATGAGTTGGTTCCAGGAATGTTGAGACAAGTATTGCGCTGGAAATGGATTATTTGCGGATAACGCATCTACGACATGATCCATATTAGTCCGAATTCCTTCTTCAAAACGCTTGATAAAACTTTCAGCTTCCCGCAAGAAATAGAGGCTCTTATAAAGTATCGCCGATTCTTCCATTTCTGCTGTCTCAAACGCACTTTCAATAATCGCTTTATCGGCAGTAGGAATAGCCAAGAGAAGAATGGTACTCGCAATCACTTTCTTTGTCCATTGTGTGCTTTCAAAAGTTGGATAAACCCCGTTCAAATGATTCAATTCTTCCGGTGTCCAACTTAAGGTGTCGTCACTTATTTTTCGATCTACCAGACTCAAGAGCAATGGAAAGGACTTACTCTTTTCTTGTAATTTCGCCAATGCCGATGCTAGCCATTCCGCTTCCTTCCCCTCAAACTTGTCCGATAATAACTTTTCGGTTAAAGTGCTTTGTTCTGTTTTGTTATTGTCTAGCATTTGTGAAAAATTTGATCATAAATAATACCTAAAATATAAGGCCCTTTGATAATATCATTATTGTACGAGCAAGCTCAAGAATATGGTGGCTTAAAAAATGGTCAGAGAGCCAAGAATTTAATGGGGGCTTTGTCTATTCTACTTCTTTACCTTCTATTTGTCTCCACCAATAGCATTTGACAAGGCAGGAAAATTATCTAGGCTGTCATTAGAGAAAATCAAAGTCAACTATTATAAATTGTGCTGTCTATAATTATTCTAATAATAGTAGTTGTGAATTGTAGGATTTAACAAGGACTCAAAAATATCTAATATTTCCTATTAAAAAAAGTAAAATCTTTGTCAAGAAAGAAGCTTATTTGGCTCGCCCTATACAAGCCATAATACGGGATGAGCTCAAATGGCTGGCAAGTACCTCATCTCCCTGTTTCAAAACAACTTTTTAATGTACAAAACACAGAAGTCAGTGCTTTTTAAACACCAACTTCCCACTGTCAAAATACGGAATACTAAGCTGAAAAGACACTTGATCAGTTTTCAGCTCCAGCTCAATCGCTTCATCACTTTCCGCGACTATTTTTGATTGGATCAAGTCAACTTCGCCTTCAGCGGCTTGGATTAGCCAGACTATTGTTTGATTCCCATCAATCTTCGTTTTATAGGTAGTCACCGTATTTTCTTCATAGACATTATAACTAGGACTGTACCAACCTTGAAGATCAGGTTCTCTACCGTTTATACGTTGAAGATCAAATTTCCCGGGCCCAACCGGACTGATTCGTAAATTCCCCGTTCCTCGCTTAGCCTGTATCATTTGATTGACCTGTTCTATCTCACATTTAGGATGCCAATGCCAAAAGGTTTCTATCTCTCTGGGTCTATCCGTAATCACTCGATCCACAACAATCCAAAATTGCCCGCGCAAGTAAAACAAGGATCGCTGGTGTTTTACGGTTCCCTCTAGATCGATAAAGTCCTCAAACGATCCTGTTGCAAAATCATATTCGGAGGTAATTTTATAGTGGGTATCATCCAAGGGTGCAGCAACAATTCTAGGCCCTTTCTCCTGCCCTTTTCCGTCTATCGCAATCGTATTGTGAGCCTGACTACTTAAAGCATAGGATCTAAATTTTTTCGCCACTTCCCCTGAATAAGCAAAACGACCAGCATCCACTAAGAAGTCATCTCCAAAAGCAGAAATGGAAAGATGCAATTTATCATTATGTTGATGGCCACTTCCCCAAGGCCCCACATCAAAAAAGGACCAATGCGCATCCATTTCGTAGTCGCTACGGGAAATCAGTTGACCTGCCCAAGGATAGAAAAAAGAGGTAGTCGAAGGCTTGACACCAACTTGGCCATTCGAAGCAATATATTCCCAATCTGGTCGCTTAAAATCCTTTGCTCCTCTCAGTATATTGTCCCGATGATACATTAAATCGCTATCATTATTTAGTGGGATATATCCATTCGGTCGAAGGGATTTTGCAGCGTAATCATACATACTTTCTATAGTCTGAACATAAGATTCAGAGACCTTTCTATTGACTAAACCGCAGGTATTCTTGAATTCTTCAAAGTTCTTTAAAGCTACATAATGGTAATGTGCCGTCAATTCTTTCTGTACACCATCCGGATAAACTTGATCAACCATACTTTCCGCCATTTTTTCAGCAGCATAAGCAAACCACTTTTCCGATCTTTTGTATTCGGGAAAATTGGTGGCAATGGAAGTCAACCCCGACAACTCCATCGTTAACCAATTGCCTGCTGCATGGTATTTGCGATTATAGTCGCCATGATCAGGTAGACTACTCAAGATTAATAGTTTGGTAGCGTCGGATAAGTATTCGCTATTAATCAAGCTATAAAAAATACGCGGCCAGACTTTAGCCCTAAAAGAAACCTCCAAGCCTCGCCAGATTGAGCCACGGGTTTTCTTCTCAGGGTAAGGTTGGCTTTTTAGAATAAAATCCCTTAAGAAAAGGTCTATGTAAATCGCATATTTTGGGTTTCCTGTTTTGAAGTAAGTCGTCAAAACCTGATTTAACTGCTGATGTCGATTGGAGAGCCAAGCCCATTCCCTGTCATTATTAGGCCCCTTATAATACCAGTCTCTATGCCCATCTTCTCCGTAGGGCACCTTTGCTTTTACTTCCTGAATCGTAAAGACATCCTTCAATATAGTATCAGCAGCAGCTACCGTTTGATTGGATCGCGGAGGCTGCTCCTTTCTTAGATGATTGGCATAACCATTCGTTTCAAAATAATCGAGGAGATAATCACCCGCTTTTACAATTTCGCCTGCCTGGAAAGACTGTTTTACTTTTTCCAAGCCAGGATAATCAAGATTAAGTTCATCAAATAAATGAAGCAATAATGCTTCGTGATTTGCGTATAAATCTTCCGTGCTGCTAATCGATGACCAAGTCTTTTGTCCAATTAGCGTATTGAAGCTAAAACAGACCAGCGAGAAAAGGATAGCCTTTCTAAAAAATGATACCATGAATGATAGGTTGTGGGTTTTGAAGTTGACATCATTTAAAAATAGATATTTCTAATTCAGAAAGGCATTCTTCTAGGTACAAATTCTTTGAATGAGTTCATTTAAATAAAACAGTTTCATACGACCAGCCTGAGATTCTCCGCTTTTAGGGGTAAATACTTTCTAGAAATGCCTATTTCTGACAGGAATGCTAGGGGTAGGGTAAAGGTGCAAACATTCTTCACTTACCATTGTTCTACTCCAAAAAATATGTCGAATTCTCCAAAATGGATGTATAATTTATTGTGGTTTGCAGGTCTTTACAATCTCATCTGGGGCGCTTTAGTCATTATTGCACCCAACCTTTTCTTTGACCTTGCTAGCATGACGCGTCCCATTTATCCTATGATTTGGCAATGTGTAGGAATGATTGTTGGCGTATATGGAGTAGGATACATTGCTGCCGCTTATAACCCTGCTCAACACTGGCCCATCGTATTAGTAGGTTTCTTAGGAAAAGTCTTTGGCCCCATCGGTTTTGCTTGGTACTTGATTCAAGGGGCCTTCCCGCTTCACTTTGGCCTGGTTATTATTTTCAACGACTTGATTTGGTGGGTTCCTTTTGGGCTGATCTTACTGCATGCTTATAATAAGAGGTGAAGAAATGAATGGGTGAAGTGGTGAAGCCACTCACTGACTCACCTCTTCACCTTTTCACTCCTTCTCCCATCCCCTCACCCAATCCTACCAGGGCCTAATATCTATTTGATCCTAAATCAGATTTAAACTAACTTGGAAGAGTAGAAAATGATTCGCGCTAATTTATTTAAAACCGCGTTGACTAAACTTCCGAGATATGAAAACTAAAACACCTTTTGCTCAAAAATTATTTAGACAAATAAAAACATTCCTCCTCTTAGGCTTTTTCCTAGGTCTCTTTTCGCCGCATCTCCAAGCCCAAGAACGGTTATTGGATAGAGAAATGCCGATGCAAAAAGGAGATGTATTCTACATGGATTGTCAGATAGCTAGTATTTATGGATATCGAGGCCAAGACTTTACACCAGCTGGCCCAGGTCCTGACACACAATCTACAGTACGGCAATTAATTCGATTAGAAGTAATACAAGAACTGCCGGAAGATGAATACCTCATAGACGTTTCTTATGATGAGAGTGCATATTGGTCTAGATTCGGTAACAGTTATAACCTCTTTGAAAATAAATATCCGGATCCCTTTTCTGACATCAAAAAAATTACCTTCTACAAACAAAATGGTTTTGGCAATTATGCAAGATTTATTACCGCTAACATATCCTCTCAGCGGCCATTATCCTATAAAAACTTCACGCATTTAAAAGTCAATAAGAATCTTATTGTTGAAGAATTCTATGAATCAAAAGAAAAAGCCTTGGCAGGTGAAGGACATATACCAATAGCTCCTTCTCATCTATGGTTTGACTTCGACAAATTAGGGGTTTTCCATGCTGAAAAGCAGAAGAAGTATCCCGGTTATTTCCAACCAATGTGGCAGCATCAAATCCCCATAAAGGGACAAACAGACACTTATAACGAAAAATATACCGCTCCTTTCATTGACGATTTTAGAATAGATAAAACCTCCAATTGGATAGATTATGCACAATTCACCAATACTTCAACAAAAATGTTTAACCTCAAGACCCTAATTACTATCAAGGGTTGGAAAGGTAATCCAAAAAGGAAAACCATCGTTGAAGGTTATTTACAAAATATTGATCAAGGGCAAATTAGGAAGGAGAATCTAACACATAACGTCCCTTACTTCTTTGACAAAGGAAGAGAAAATATAATACTAAATGAAGAGGGTTATTTCCGTTGGGAAGGCACTATTGATCAAGCTGCTTACTTCAGCCTAAGGGATTTTAATGGAGAGGAATTTCAAAAAATTTACTGCTATGTTCAGCCTGGTGATTCGCTATACCTTCAGGGAGATTTTAAACGATTAGATAAGACATTGAACTTTGGAGGTAAGAATAAAGTAGCTAATGCCTACCTCAACAACAATAATGACCTCCCCTTGGCAGGGCTAACAGAATGGTTTGGTGCCATCACTGTAGGCATAGAAAACTGGGAACATGAAAAAATAAACCACCTCGTATTTGCCCAACGAAAGCACCATCTTGAGCGGCTCAAATTGGCAAAGGAAAAACTCGATCCCGTTTTTTATACAGATGAATTTTGGCGGTTGAAGTATGGAGTAAGTCGTTTTATACGCTTGAGTAAGCTAGAAAAAACTGAAGTTCAGCGGACGCAATTTTTACCCATTATTAACTATGACGCTGTTCATCTGCCCTCCTATTGGTCCTACCTGGACTACTACTTGAAAACTATTGTCGCCCAAAACAGCTTCAATTCCTTAACACAAAATGTAATGGGGACCCATGAACGCTATAATAATGCCAAATCTTTTCTGGCCGGTTTCCCACAGTATATTATCATGTACCACGCCCTATGGGAAGCTATCCATTTCCGAAAAACACCGCCAAGTCAGTTAAATTTCATGGTAATGGAGTTCCTGGAATATTGTCAAGATGAAAAAATGAAGCAATCCATCCAGCAGGCTTATGATCGACTCCTAGCGATAGAACCGGGAAAATACTTTCTCAATTTTCAGTTGCTGGATACTTTGGGAAATCGAACCGAAATGAAAGATTTGATAGGCAAAAAGGTTGTCCTTGAACCCATTTTTAGACTTACTCATCGTTTTAAGGCAAAGGATTATGAGAAATGGAAAGCAGCCCATCCGGATATTCATTTTGTGCAACTAGCCCTATTTGATCTACCAGAAAATTTTACTGCCTTTAAAGCAGAAAAAATGCTAGAAGATCCTCCATCTAATGTCGACTACCTTTTTCCCGCCTCTCCCGCTGAAACACGGAAAATGTATGCCTACTTGGGCTTGGATAGTCTTCATCTCTACAGCAGATATCCAAAAGTATTTTTACTCGATGAAAAAGGAAAGATCATCAGTCAAAATTCTTGGAAATTTGAAGATAACCTGACTGCTTTTGCCGCACTACCTTCGGCCATTGTTCCATTCTGGAAAAATCCGATCTGGAAAATAGCTATTCCTTTAAGTCTATTCATTGGACTTATGACTTGGCTGAGTACGGGACTCCTAAATCAACTCAAACGAAAGCGACTAGAACGACGTCGCCAAATGGTAGAAATGGAACTCAATTCCATCCGCGCCCAGCTCAATCCGCATTTTGTGTATAACACCATGAGTTCTATCCAAAATCTTATTCTCTCTGATCGTTCGGAGCAAGCCAGCCAATATTTGGCCGAACTGGCCGGGCTCATGCGATCGGTGCTCCGGCAAACTAAAAAGGGGATTATTTCTCTAGAAGAGGAACTCAATACCGTTCGACAGTACTTTAAACTCGAAGCATTGCGCAAGTCATTTGCTTGGAATATCAAGATCGATGAAGATATAGATATCCACAATACCGACATCCCGGCTATGTTACTACAACCCTATGTAGAGAATGCCATTCTCCACGGCTTGAGATCAAAGGAAACGAATGGTAAAATTGACTTGACGATCAAGCGCCGAAATGGTAATTTGGACATCTATATAAATGATAATGGTATCGGAATTAAGGAAGCACTAATAAATACCCAAGGCGGCAATCACCTAGGCTTACAATTGAATCGAGAACGTCTCAAGTTGTTGTATGGAGAGAATGCCCAAGTATCTGTTAAAGATAGGGCAAGCCTGGGTTCAAAGACTAGTGGTACCCAAGTAGCTATTAGTATTCCTACTTAAGCAAGCCTATCTTAAGACAAGAGGGAGAGATCGAAGCAAAGAAAGCCTAGTTGTGTAGAAAACAAAGAAGAGTCATATCTCATTATTCAAAAACTAGAAAGTTAAGTTATGGTACCATTTGCAAATATGATGATTCTCTCGATGATTATGGGTTGTTTGGCCTTGTGGGTGTATGCAATAATTGATATCGTACAGGGAAGCTTCAAGAAGGAAGGAGATAAAATTGTTTGGCTAGTTCTGGTACTTTTAGTTCCCGTACTAGGGACAGTTTTGTACTACCTGATTGGTCAAAAACAAAAGACTGATTCTAATGACATAGTCTAGCGAAGAATTAGACACCCCAATCAAGAGATAAATAAAACGAAGAAGGACTTTGGAGCGCATGTTTGGATAGATATCAATTGCCTCCAAAGTCCTACTCCACTTTTACCGCAATAGGACTTAATGATCTTTTGATTTTATTTAGTTAACTTATTTGGTGCCTTTTGCTGCAGTAAAAGGTACTTTTTACCATATCATATATACCACCAAACGTGATTAAGACCATCCTCGTAGAAGATGAACAGCATAATCGAGAATTGCTGGAACGTCTTTTAAGTCAAAATTTTCCCAACCTAAACATTGTGCACAAGGGGAGCAATGTAGCCGATGGTCTGCAAGCCATTCAATATCACCAACCTGAACTCGTATTTTTAGATATTGAAATGCCAGATGGAAATGCCTTTGATCTCCTATCTAAAATCGCGCATATCAATTTTGAAATCATCTTCATTACGGCTTATGACCACTATGCACTCCAAGCTATTCGATTTTGTGCCATCGACTACCTCCTAAAACCTATCAAGGTAGAAGAACTAATAAAAGCCGTACAAAAAGTACAACATAACATTCACCTGAAATGGGAGAATACACGACTAAAGCAACTCATTCAAAACATTGATAAAAAAGCAGGAGACAAACGACTCGCCCTACCTACCGCAGACAAAACAGAGTTTATCCCGATACAGGAAATCATCAGATGCCAAGGCGAAAACAACTATACCGCTTTTCATTTATCCTCTGGCCGCCGGTTACTCGTTAGCAAAACACTGAAGGAGTTTGAAGAAATCCTGCAAGACTATGATTTCGTGCGAGTCCACCAATCTCACCTCGTCAATCTCCAGATGATTCAATCTTACCACAAAAATCAAGGCGGATATTTGATCATGGTAGATGGTAGTCAGATCAGTATTTCACGCCATCGAAAAGATAAAGTCCTCCATCGTTTAATGGAATTATAGCCAGTGATTGTTAGTTGAAGTACCTGCAATTTTTTTTTCATATCTCGATGGAACTATTTCTTGCCTATTCTCGTTTCTATGTTTAGTAAAATCTAAAATGATGAAACGTAAAATTCTTAACCGCTACAAGGAGGCATTCTGCCCACTTCGCTTTATTTCTGCATGAGCTTGTTCGAGCTTCATCAATAGGAACGTTTATCATTTTTCCTTCCCCTCATTGATTTAGTCGCTTTTTATTAGTCAAATCGGCAAGCTCAGCACTCCATCCACAGTATTTCTAATTCACACATTCAAAGGAAGCAAGAAGTTTGTCACAAGCAAACTTTGACCGTATGTATTAAAGCTGACTATTCCGTCTTTTGCACCTTCTATTCCATTCCTTCAACTAGTACCTAGTTGCCGTTGGAATGCTAATGTTATGGGGTTGCAAGAGAAGAGGAATAAGTCTGCTTGTACATAGGCTGTGCTTCTTATTATCAATTCTAAAACATAAGTGATGAAACGTACAGCGCTCAGCTATTTGCGCAATATTGGAATTGTTGCCCATATCGATGCAGGCAAAACCACCTTAACAGAGAGAATTCTCTATTTCACTGGCAAATCTCATAAGATAGGAGAAACCCATAGGGGTAATAGCCAAATGGATACGCTTAAACCCGAAATAGAAAAAGGGATCACAATTAGTGCAGCCGCTACACATACAGAATGGCAGCTAAAGGATGAAAATTATCGAATCAATATTATCGATACGCCAGGTCACGTGGACTTTACAATCGAGGTGGAACGTTCACTTCGGGTCCTGGATGGAATGGTCATGTTATTTGATGCAGTGGCGGGAGTAGAGCCGCAGTCGGAGACCGTTTGGCACCAAAGCAAACGCTATGAGGTACCTGCGATCGCCTATGTCAATAAGATGGATCGTGCCGGTGCTGATTTCCTGAATGTCGTCGCTCAAATGAGGCAACAGTTAGGCGCCAACGCTTGGCCAATACAACTTCCCATTGGCACAGCAGATAATTTTACAGGTATAGTAGACTTGCTTACGATGGAAGCGTTCCATTGGCCAGATGATGAAGGCTTAGCGCAAAGCATCCCCTTGCCTGATGAAATGCTGGAAGAAGTATTGACTCAACGGCAGGCCTTACTCGAAGAATTAGCGGGCTTGGATGAGCAGTTATTCAACGAATACCTAAGCGATCCTGCATCTATTCCTGTAGAAAAGTGGCAGGCTGTGATACGTAGAGCAGTTATCGATAGAGTCTTCGTACCTGTATTAGCTGGTGCAGCTTATAAAAATAAGGCGGTTCAACCTTTATTAGATGCCATTTGTGCATATTTACCGGCACCTATCGATGGTAAAGTAATAGAAGGTATTGATCCAACAACGGCTGAAACGGTATATCGAAAGGCGAACGAAGACGAACCTTTTGCTGCTTTAGTATTCAAAGTTGTATTAGATGAGCAAAACCGGAAGTTGAGTTTTTTCAGAGTGTACGCGGGGCAATTGACGGCAGGCGAAAGTATCCTGAATGTTAGAACGGGTAAAAAAGAGCGCCTGGGCCAATTGTACCAAATGCATGCCAATAAAAGGCAAGAATTATCCCGGGTTCAGGCTGGGGATATTGCTGCAACAATAGCTTTAAAAACAGCTAGAACGGGTGATACACTATCTAGTATAGCAGCACCTATTCAATTAGAAAGCATGCATATCCCAGAACCTGTGATAGGGATGGCCATCGAAGCCGTTCAAAACTCGCAACTGGATAAGCTAAGTATTGCACTCGCTAAATTGGCAGAGGAAGACCCCACTTTTAAGGTCTCCACCGATAAGGATAGCGGACAAACACTTATCCACGGGATGGGAGAATTACATTTGGAAATTCTCATTGATAAGCTACAGCATGATTTTGGCATAGCCGTCAATACCGGATCACCAGAGGTAAGTTACAAGGAGCGATTTCAGCGTACTATCAAACACTGGGGCCGACTCAAGAAACAAAGTGGCGGTCCTGGCTTATTTGCTGAAATCGAAGTAGAAATCGGGCCTGCTGACCCTGAATTCATTCGTGATCAATCAGCTGATCGACTACAGTTTGTAGATAAAACCGTAGGTGGGTCTATTCCCAAGACACTTATTTCTTTTGTGGAAAAAGGATTTAGAAGTGGATTGGAAGCAGGGCCATTAGCGGCTTATCCACTCGAAAGTATGAAGGTTGTTTTACTGGATGGGAAGACGCATCCGAATGACTCAAAGCCATTGGCTTTTGAGTTGTGTGCCAAAAATACTTATCGGGAAGTAGCCATGCAATTAGCCCCGCAGTTACTAGAACCAATGATGAAGGTAGAAGTCCAAACACCAATAGAATATATGGGTGGCGTAATTGGTGACCTAAATCGTCGTAGAGGAATGGTGAAAGGACAACAAACACAGGGGCAGCGCAGTACCATTACGGCAGAAGTTCCCTTAGCTGAATTATTCGGCTATGTTGGCCATTTGCGATCTGCTACAGCGGGGCGAGGCACTTTCAGTATGCAGTTGACAAGCTATGCGCCACTTAGTGCGGAATTGCAAGCAGGTGTTTTGCAAGCTTATTCACCAACGATACAATAGAGTAGATTGACTGTAACGAACATTGGCTCCCTTGATCATTCAAGGAGCCAATGTATCGTTCTTTTTTTAAGGCAGAATATAAACCTATTGTTAGTTTAAATACTAACGATATTTGCACTGAGGTTGTAACGAGTAACAAGATCTTCGGTAAAAGCCTTATGTCCACGTGGTGCCAAAAGGTATAATTTACCGCCTTTCATCGCAGCCATTGTACTCAACAGTTTCCATCTGGAAACTATGCGCTGTACTTCCTCTGACTTTTCTGCAATTTCAATATAGTTCTTATTTCCTGTTCGATAACCCGTGATATCAGGAATAACAGGTTGCTCTTCTCCTGGTCGATTGAATTGGGATGGTACCTCAAAATCTCCATGGTTCGCCTTGATATTGGTCAAGCCTTGTCGTTGTGCCCAGGTAATAGCTTTGTCAAAAATATCGGTGTCATGCATATCCTAATGTTTTTTAAAATGTAAAGAGATGAATATGCTGAGGGACTCAGCCATTCGTTTATGGGTGCTATTTTTCATCATTCGACTGATACTAATAGCCAGAAAACACCCTAAACCTTATAGATAAAAATGCTGATATCTCCAATGATCAAATACGGGTCAATATGGATTGACCTAGAATTCTTCAAGCTCATTCACTTAATTGAAAAGTAAATAAAATTGGATGGGACAATGAATATTAGCATACTTCATCATATAATTTAACGTCTCAAAGAGACATTTGGTTCAATATAGGAAAGTTTTACGCCATTTAGAAAAACTCAACAGCGACTTCCCTTAATAGGATCTCTAAAAGAGACTGAAACCGATAAGATTAAGGCCTTCAATTAAGCCTTTACCCAAGAGGTTCCTTCCTTACCATCTTTGAGCTGAATTTCTAAAGCGGTAAGTGCATCTCTTATTTTATCCGATGCTGCCCAATCTTTGTTAGCACGCACATCTTTCCGCATATCAATAATGATCTCCATCAATCCATCTACCAAGTTGGTTCCATTATCTGCGGCTTGCATCTCGTCTTTCAGGCCTAATATCTCAGTAATAAAATTACTAAAAGTAGACTTTAGTCGGTCAAAAGTCGAAGCAGTCACCTCCTCCATCGCAAGATGTCCATCCTTCAAGCCATTCACACGAGTCACCAATTCAAACAATCGAGCCAGGGCTTTGGGCGTATTGAAATCATCATTCATCTCCTCAAAAGCCTGATCGATCAATTCATTGATCTCTTTATCTTGGGTACCGGCTGTAGCATTCTCCAATCCCGACATCGCTTGTAAAGTGCGATCGGCTTCCATCAGGCGACGGTATCCTTTTTCTGCAGCTTGCAAGGCCTCATCGGTCAAATCAAGCGTACTTCGATAATGGGATTGAAGCATAAAAAAGCGGATCGCCATGGGCGAATAACCTTTGGTTACATGTGGACTATCTCCGGAGAATAGTTGAGGAGGCGAAATGGTATTGCCATCACTTTTGGACATTTTACGTCCATTCATCAACAACATATTGGTGTGCAACCAATAGTTGGCGGGTTGGCAATTGCAAGCACCAACACTTTGTGCTACTTCATTTTCGTGATGTGGAAACTTCAAGTCATTCCCGCCACCATGAATATCAAAAGTCTGGCCTAGGTATTTTGTACTCATTGCTGAACATTCCAAGTGCCAGCCAGGAAAACCAACCGACCAAGGAGAATTCCATCGCATAATATGTTCTGGAGAAGCTTTCATCCAGAGGGCAAAGTCAGACGGATGTCTTTTCTCACTTTGGTTCTTCAAGTTATCTCTTGTTTCTGTTAAGAGATCTTCAATCACACGACCCGACAGTTTTCCATATACCTTCTTCTCTTCTGCAAATTTCAGGGTATCAAAATAAACCGAACCATTCACTACATAACCGTAGCCATTATCAAGAATAGATTGTACCATCTCAATTTGCTCAATAATATGCCCCGTGGCTCGCGGTTCGATACTAGGCGGTAAGGAATTGAAGGTGCGCATCATATCATGGAAGCCATTGGTATATTTTTGGGCGACTTCCATAGGGGTCAATTTTTCCCTTTTGGTGCCTTTCAACATACGATCTTCCCCATCATCCAAGAGGTGACCCACATCGGTAATGTTTCTGACATAACGAACATTGTACCCGATATACTTCAAATACCGATAAATCACATCGAAACTAACGAAAGTGCGACAATTGCCTAAATGAACATCACTGTAAACCGTAGGGCCACATACATACATCCCTACTTCCCCCTCCTTGATGGGCTCGAATGGCACTTTTTCTCTAATTAGGCTATTGTAAACCTTCAACGCTTGTTTCATATCAAATGATTTATTTCAGTATTTCTTCTTGAAGTCCTTAACTTTCTTCGATTTAATAGGTTTCACGCTCAAAATGAGGCGCAAAAATAAGAAGGTATTATAGGGGAAACAAATTTCGTGGGAACCGAATCTTGTTTTTGATCAAACAATCCTAGAAAAGACATGGTTCCACTTAAAAAAGCAAACGTGCGAAGTCTTTTATAGACTTCGCACGCTATGTCCTTCCCATTGTCTCTTATCGAGACCTTAATAGTTGATACTTGGCTACTTATTGGCCAATAACTGATTGTATTTGTCCAAGTCACCAAACAAGCTAACTGCTTCTTTGATTTCCTTATCGTTGCGCAAGCCCATTTTGATTTTACCAATTTGGTAATAATAACGGCCAGCAATTTCTTTTTCGATCATATCAATGATATCCTCCTTGTACTTTTTCAACTCGCCTTCTTTTGCAGTCGCTATCATTTTTTCTAGACTCTCAATTTCACTAGTTAATTCAAATCCTTCCTGACTACTTTCTTTCTTTAGTTTTTTCAGTAGTCGTTCACTTTCTGAATCATAAGCAAAACGCTGGCCATTCAAAAACTGTAGAAAATCATCATAAGCCTCGAAGTGGTAGTCACCAATAGCGGCTATCGATTCATTTTTGAGACAGAAATCAGTAACAAAATCGAATATGATATTCTGTCGTATCAAGCTCTTGATAATAGCTGATTCACCATGCGCATTTACGACCACATCTGGTGCGATTCCACCACCATCTAGTACCATACGACCATTTCTTGTCTTGAATTTTGCTCGCTTGTCGTCTGGAACATCTACTGGCTCTCCGTCTTCATACTCTACGCTTTGAATGCATCTTTGGCTAGGAATATAATATTTAGCCGTGGTCATTTTCACTTTCGAATTGTACCCAATATCTCTAGTGTTTTGAACCAACCCTTTTCCATAAGAACGCTGTCCCAATAAAACGGCACGATCATAATCTTGCAGCACACCACCTACTATCTCTGAAGCCGAAGCCGAGTTCTTATCAATCAAAATAACCACAGGCACTTCTTCATCCATGGATGGATTCAAGGTTTTGAAACTGCGGTCCCAATCCTTCACTTTTCCTTTGGTCGTAACGACAATTTGTCCTTTAGGAATAAATATATTACAAATATTTACTGCTTCATTCAATAATCCACCGCCATTGCCTCGAAGATCGAAGATCAATCCCTTCATATCAGGATTCTCTTTCTTCAACTCTTTGAATGCATTAGCTACATTACGTCCCGCATCTCTAGTAAAGGTAGACAAGGTCACATATCCCACATCATTGCTTACCATCCCCTTGTAGGGTACGTTAGGTACATTAACCTCCTCACGAATCAACTTTACCTTTTTATCTCCTTTCTCACCGGGGCGGCGAATCGTCAGCTCTACTTCTGTGCCAGGGAAGCCTCGCATAATATTATTTACATCTGCTGGTTTTCGGCCTTTGGCACTTTGGCCATCTATTGCGACGATTTGGTCGCCAGGTCTCAAGCCAGCCTTATCTGCAGAATTATCTTTGTACAATTCGGTGATCGTCACAAAATCGCCCATCTTCTTACTCATTGCACCAATCCCGCTGTATTTCCCTTCGGTCATGAAACGGTAGCCTTCAATATCAGACTCTGATATATAATTGGTGTAGGGGTCTAGTGATTCCATCATGGCATCAATACCCGTACGCATTAATTTTCCTGGATCTAGATCGTCGACATAGTAGGTGTTAACCTCGCGATATAGATTAGTGAAAATTTCAATATTCTTAAGAATTTCGAAGTACTTGTCAGAGGTAGGAGAATGAGTTGCTGCTACACCGAATACAAAAATGACAAGAATGGCAGAAAATTTGATTATTCGCTTCATATTGCCGGGGTAATTTTAAAGGATACCGGGATTATGGAATAGAAATATATATATAACTTCTAAAGATAGAAAAAGGGTCTATTTTTAACGGAATCAAGCCTGTTTTTAACAAGAGGATAACATTTAAATCCTAAAAGGTAGGCTGAGCGTCTCGACAAACATCTTGTTAGTCCAGAAATTGCCGCACCAAATCTAATAAATCTTTTGGTGCTTCGGCATGTACCCAATGCCCTGCTTGTTCAATCGTCTCTATTTTAGCTTCCGGGAAATACGTTTTGATTTCCACTTCATCTTCAGGTAAGATATAGTCGGATTTACCTCCTCTAATGAAGAGTGTTTCTCCTTCAAATACATCAGCTGTATCCAGTCCTTCGATGATTTTTGGATAGTCGCTGTATATGACGGGCAGGTTCATTTTCCATTTATAGGCGCCATTTTCTTTATCACGAGTCAGGTTTTTGAGCAAAAACTGTCGAATCCCTAATTCGGGGACGAGGGCTTGTAATTGCGCATCCGCCTCCGTTCTTGTACTAACCTTACTCAAGTCGACAGAGAGTAAGGCTTCAAAAATAGCATTATGCCCAGCTTCATAGGCTTTAGGTGCAATATCGACTACCAGTAATTTATCGATCATTTCGGGATAATCCATGGCCAACTGCATCGCTGTTTTGCCGCCCATGGAGTGACCAAGTACATGCGCCTTATGGATCCAATTGGACTCCATAAACTCATGAAGGTCTTGTGCCATAGCAGGGTAAGTAATGTGATCGACATGTGGAGAGCGGCCATGATTACGCTGATCTATAATATCTGTCTCTTATACACATCTGACGCTGCCGACGAAGAGGATAGTGTAG
>CAJXUM010000005.1 GCA_913060855.1 uncultured Lewinella sp.
TGGGCTCGGAGATGTGTATAAGAGACAGGTGTAGTATGTAAGCAATTGTTAACACTTAAAAAGTAAAACGGTGATTCCTTCAAACCACACTCTACAGCATTACACAAGAATTTTTACGATGCTAGCCATTATAGGCGGAGTGATGATTCCGATGGACTGGGTGACTGACTACGTGCTTTGGTTTGCGTTATTGCTTATTGTTTTTGGTGTACCACACGGCGCTTCTGATTATATCATCTATCAGCAAGTAGCAAAATTAAAGGAAGGGGCTAATGGACAGCTTAGGTTCGGTTTATATTATGCCGCTGCTATCGGCTTATATGGCATCATTTGGGGGCTCTCGCCATTAATCGCTTTTGCCATTTTTATTTTCGTATCTGCCTATCATTTTGGACAATCCAATTGGCATTTTCTTCATTTTAGTGGGAAGGTTAGAAGAGTATACACCTTTCTGCTATGGGGCATGGCTGTAATTGGAGTACCAGTCCTATTACATCATGAAGCAGCAGGACTGATTATTTACGAGATAACGGGTTATGATTTAGATTTTTCGGAGATAAGGGCACCATTGATTTTTGGTCTAATCATGTTCAATCTGATACATATTGTGGTACTGTTTGAGCAGGATTTAATTGATCGTTACAAACTTTATAGGGAGTTGTCCAACTTTGTCTTATTGATGGCTTTATTTGCTACAACCCCTTTGTTGATTGGCTTTGGAATCTATTTTATGTTTTGGCACTCCTTGAGTTCATCCTTAGATCAAGTGCGTGCCTTCAAGCAAAAGGACGAACACTACAATATAGCAAAATATATTTATCATATCATTCCTTTAACGATTGTGGCCTTCCTGGGATTGGGTGCATTTTACTACTTCCTAGGAGATCAAATGAATCAAGGTATTAACCTCGGCACCTTCTTTCTTTTCATAGCTATAATAACAGTTCCTCATTCTATTTTGATGGACAAACTGTACGCACAACTTTAAGTACAAATAGCAAAAAACATTAACGATTTAAGGGCGTGAGCCCAATCTATTTTTCACCTTAATCAATAACAGAATTATGGAATCTTTATTGTCTTTAAAACCTTTGCTATTAGCTACACTGCAGTCAGGAGATTATGTAGGGTTTACCTTTTTTCTCGGCGCTATGGCTATGGCAGCTGCTTCCGTCTTTTTCTTTTTTGAAATGCGCAATGTAGATGGGAAATGGGCGACCTCCTTACTTGTATCAGGACTTATCACCTTTATTGCAGCAGTACACTATTATTATATGAGAGATTTTTGGATAGAAAACCAAGTTTCTCCTACCGAGTTTCGTTACATAGACTGGATGCTCACTGTACCCTTAATGTGCGTAGAGTTTTATCTAATATTAAAGGCCTTCGGTGCCAAAATTGGCCTATTATGGAAAATGATATTCTATTCCGTATGGATGCTGGTTGCCGGATATCTTGGTGAAACTGTATTTAGAGATAGCTCTCCACTTTGGGGATTCATTTCTACACTGGGCTATTTAGGTATCTTGTGGGAAGTATGGTTTGGATCTGCTAAAAAATTGGCAAATGCTTCCAACGACCCGGTATTACAGCGGGCTTTCAAGGCCTTGGCCTGGTTCGTATTAGCCGGTTGGGCGATTTACCCTATCGGCTACATGAGTATCGAAGGATCAGGTTGGTTGAGTGGCGTTTTGGCTACATCTAGTATGGATTTGATCTATAATATCGGTGATGCGATTAACAAGATTGGATTTGGATTAGTGATCTATTCGTTGGCCATATCTTCAAGCAAATCTACTGCAACTGCAACTGCAACCTAGTGATACAATAAGTGGATTTTCGCATAGTTGACCAATATACCTTGTTCGTTAGAAAGCTCCTATTGTTATGTAACAATAGGGGCTTTTTTTATGTATACTTGACGCAAAATATCAGTCAGGTATGATTTACCAACATTCAATCCTAGAATTACGACATTCAGCAACTTTTATTTGCTTTAAACTCAAATAGGTATTTTTTTATACTGAAAATTTGCTTAAGAATATTTGATTAGCTATCATTCTAGAGAAGACTTTACACGTGTGATAGTATTAGACATTAAAAGTGGAGAGAATAGCCACTATATTAGTTTAAGGAGCATCTAATGCTGTCACGAGGATACTACTATGCATACGATCAAATCCGCTATGGATTGTGTATCTTGTATTATCCGTTAAATTGAAGATAAGTGAAAAAGAATAGCTTTATTCGTTGCCTTCTTATATGGGGAGGGATTCTTATAGCGCCTATGTATTTGAATGGGCAACTGTGCCAAGGAGTCATCTATGGGAAAATTACTTTAAAGAATGGTACCCAATACCAAGGCCAAATCCGTTGGGGCAATGAGGAGGCATTATGGGATGACATTTTTGAATCTGCTAAATATGAGCGCCCCATGCAGAACCTCCTAACGAGGGAGGAAGCCCGCCGAATTAGACGAAGAACGGAAGAATTTGAATTTGGGTTTATGGCTTTGTGGGAAGATAAAACGCCCAATCAGAACTTTGCCTTTCGCTGTTATTTCGGACATATTAGTAGTCTCAAAGCCCAAAAGGATAATGTTGTGTTACTTACCTTGAAAAATGACCAGGGCATACGACTTAAAATGAATAGAGGAGGGGATCTGGATACAGATATTGTCATTTTTGATTATAGAAAAGGCAGGCGTCGCTTTGGGTTTGATGAAATTGAAACTATTCTCTTTCAGGAAACGCCCGAAAACTATAACTGCCCACTAGGGGTACCCATTTATGGAAGGGTATCGACAACTATGGGGACTTTTGAAGGCTTTATCACCTGGGATATGGAGGAGTGTTTGGGGAATGATAAGATCAGTGGTAAAGATAATGGTAAGAAAATTGACCTGGCTTTTGGGAATATACAAACCTTAAAGTCTCGGAAAGATGGCTCGATGATTACGCTGAAAAATGGGCGGGCATTGTTTCTGAATGAGCACGATGATGTAGGGCCTGGTAATCACGGCATAACCGTTCGCGGATTGCATTTGGGGCAGGTGTCGATCGAGTGGAAGAATTTTATATCCGCTGCCTTCATGAAACCGCAGCTTCCTCCGCCAGCTTATGATTATTTTAAAGCCCCGCAATTATTAGCAGGAACTGTTTACTTGAATAATGGTTCGGAATTGACGGGGCAGGTCATTTACGACCTGGATGAAATATATGATGTGGAATTTTTGAATGGAGAAAATAGTGAATATAAGTACAGTATTCCTTTTTCTTATGTGAAGAAAATTGAACCGCAGAATGATAAATTCGCAGCGGTTTATCTAAATGATGAAAGCCAACTTTTATTAGGAAATAATTCTGATGTCACCATTCGTAATCATGGTTTGATTGTAAGACCTTTGGTAGGGCGAGCGGAGTATCTTGAATGGAAAGACATAAAACACATCGATTTTGAGTAGCCGTATTCGTCATTTTTTTTCTCGCATTAGTTTACAAACCGTCTTACTTATTCTTTTAGCGGGAACTATATTCTTGCTGTGGTATTGGCTGCAGCAAGCCAAAGAGGAAAACGGGTATCCGGCCTATCAGGTAGCGGTGTTATGGGTGTTGGTTTTGAGTTTTTGTCTTTGGCTGGGCAATCTGCTGATTTACCGTTTTATCAGGCGTAACTATTCTTGGGAGTCCTCTTTCAATTCTCGCTTTTTTATACAATTGGTATTAACGTTATTCTTTTCCTTGGGCTCTATTAATGTGACCTATATTTTATTTAAAAATGGCTTTACGCAGCTTCCGCCGGACGAAGACCAGCTGATTTTACTCAATATTTATGGTACACTTTTTTTGATTCCTGTTCTTTCGGTCCAATTCGGATTATTGTTCTTGCGGAAATGGAAAATGGCGATTGTAGAGCAGTCAAAACTAAAAAAAGAACAAGTTCAGTCGGAATTGTTTGCCTTGAAAGCCCATCTCTCCCCTCATTTTCTATTCAACAATCTCAATATACTATCGGCCCTCATTGAGGTAGAAAATCAACCCGCGCAGGATTATCTGGATCGATTTGCAGAAGTATACCGCTATGTGCTGAAGAATCGAGAAATAGAGTTGGTTAGTTTGAGGGAAGAGTTGAAATTTTTGACCTCCTATAACTTTCTACTGCACCAGCGTTTTCCCGCTGGCTTACAAATGAAAATTGAGGTAGATCCGAAATTCGAAGATCATCTCTTGCCTCCTTTGTCTCTGCAAATGCTAATAGAAAATGCTTTAAAACATAATAAACTATCAGAAAGTAAACCCCTGAAGATTAGGATATCAACAACGGATGAGTCCTTTTTATACATAGAGAACAACCTCCAGGTCAAAACTTTGACTTCTGATGAGAAAACAGGCTTTGGGTTGGAAAACATTCGACGGAGGTATTGGTTATTGGCGCGCAAAGAAATTGAATTGAAGGAAACGGAGAAAGCTTTTATCGTAGGCTTGCCCTTAATCATTATGAATAAATGAGCATGGATATAGTTATTATTGAGGACGAAGTATTGGCGGCAAATAAGCTGGAGAAAATGATTATTCGATACAATGCCGATTATCGCGTGATACAAAAATTAGGCTCGGTAGAAGCGGCCAATGAATGGTTATCTGAACACGATATACCCGATCTGCTTTTTATGGATATCCAACTATCGGATGGTACTTCTTTTGACTTGCTAAAAACAGTAGACATTAGCTGTCCCGTTATTTTTACTACAGCCTATGACCATTTTGCGCTGGATGCCTTCCAGTTGCACAGTGTAGACTATTTATTGAAGCCGGTTAGTCAAGAAAAACTGGCTAAAGCTTTCCAGAAGTTAGAAGAAATGCAGCAGCAATTTCAAGTTGAACAGGCGGCGCCGAAATGGGAAAAGGTGATAAAGACATTGGAAACACAGCAACAAGCCTACAAGTCCCGTTTCCTGATCAAAACAGGAACGCGTTACTTTCCCATTTCAACCGAGCATTCCTATTACTTTTTTTCCTCCCAGCGCATCACTTTCCTCATGACGGAAGAGGGGAAAAAGTATACCATTAACTACACTTTAGATGAATTGGCCCAGTTACTTGATCCCGCCGATTTTTTCCGTATCAATCGCAAAATGATTGTCCATATCAATAGCATCCAAATGGTGCACAAACACTTCAATGGTCGACTAAAAGTAGATCTCATACCTGAATCTAGTGAAGAGGTAATGGTTAGCAGTCGGCGAGTGGCCGATTTTCAAGCGTGGCTGGATCGGTAGAGGGGTGAAAAAACAAAAGCCAGGGCCGGCCTGACTTTTGAAAAAGATTTCTAGCTTAACTAACTAAATAAATACTCACTAGAGACTTGCTGGTTTTGGAAATCTTCTCTTTGGCAAGTGCCCTATTAAACTTCCGAAACCTTAGCTGGTTTTAAAACCTTTCAAAACCAGTTATTACAGTCTAGTATTCACAATATTATTAAAGGCAGATCCGAAGGTATAACTCAAGCCAATGCTAAAGCTTAATTCGAAATCTGTGGCAATTTGTCTTTGTCGAAGTAGAATATCTTCTAATGAAGCACTACCAATCGGTAAATTCAATTGGTTTCTGATCAACTCCAGATTAGCTGATGGTCGAATGGCTAAGCCCTTGAATACCCTGATAGCAGCGTAACCATTAAAGCGCAAGCTGTTTTTAGTAAGGTCATGTAGGTAGGAAGATCCAGTTAGACTGGCAGAAACATCTCCCCAAGGCTGGCGAAATCTCATTTGAGCCGAAACCGAATGACTATAGAGGAGCTCTTCTTGTTTTCCATACAGTGTTTCCTCAATGTAATTGTTATATATGGCCCCGATCTTATAGGCTACTACGATTTCACGTTTTAGGACTTCATTATAAGGAAAGAGATTGTATTCAATAGCGGGCTGAAAATGAGTCGACCAGTTGATATTGCGATAAGTACTGTGATTGATGCCACTGAAAACACCCGCCGACCAATGATTGCCAAGACTCTTAACAATACTGCCCGATAAGTAATGGTGCTGCCGTGTACTTAGGAAGTTTTCCTCATCACTTTCAAATCTATTTTCGGATATATTGAATTCAACATCCCCACGAATTCGCCACTCTTCCGTTACTCGGTCCATTTCAAAACCCATCTCAATGTTGAATCTTCGGCGACTCGACTCCTTATTGAAACTCCCGCGGCCATAGACTTCAAAAATCCAATTGTTCCAGGGGTCTTCTTCTGTTATGGCTTGTTTGGCGAATTTAGATTGTTTGGGAAGGCTAATCAAAATTTGGTCAGCCATGTCCGACTCCATCAAAAAGGGAAGTAGGCCTAAGAGTATTTTTTGCACCAAACCCTTTCTAATTTCATCGCGAGTCATTGTGGGGGACGTCTGGTATTCGATTTCCTTTTTGATATTGGCAAACTTATGATTTCCTCTAAAATTGAGTTGATAAGTTTGACCGCCACTACCATTCGTAATATTGTTGATAAACAACTGGACGTCGGCTAATGCTTGGTCTCGTACATGATCGATAGACGACAATTCCTGACGGATATAGTTTCGGTCACAATTACAGTCCGTGAATACTCGTATACGATCTGCTTGTGAAAAAACAACAGTAGATAGGAATAAGAAAACAATGAGTGAAAACAGGTTTTTGAAATAATATAGGTGCTTCATCGGGTGATTTTTTTACAAAAGAAAGAAGCGAGCACCTATTTGACAAGCACAAATGGATGAGTGTTGGATTTTGGGGACTGAGTGTAGGGATTTTGAAAAATGGCTCTTTTTACTAGTAAAGAAGTGAGCTACTACTCGTTATATTTATAGTTCGAATAGGAGCTTGTCGCTATCCTACGATTAAGGACTTATATAATCCTACTTATTATTTCCTTCGACTTGTGCTATGACTTGATTAGCCAAAGGATTACTTCGTTAAGTCCTTCATCCCTAGCATTTTATTGTCTTTGGGAGACCATACTTTCAACTGGAAACAACGATATATTTCGGCGAGTTGTAATGAAGTGGTTTTAGCTTTTTGCAGGGCAGGTATTTTTGAATAAGCTTCGGGCAGGCGATAAAAGGGAATGGCTTCATTGACATGATGGATATGATGGTAGCCAATATTGCCTGTAAACCAGTGCATGATAGGGCTCATCTTCATATAACTAGATGATTCCATGGCTGCCGCGATATAGGTCCAACCTTCTTTTTCTTTGAACGTAACACTAGGGAAATTATGCTGTGCATAAAATAGGTAGGAGCCCATGGCATGGCCGATTAAATAAGGGATGAAAAAGCCCAAAATAAGTCCCGACCAACCAAAAAAAGAAAAAATCAATGTGCCTAGTAAAGCATGAAAAATCAAGGATATACCAGAATCCCAATGCTTAGTAGGGTTGCGAACGAGGGAAAGGATCGTCATCCCATAAATAAAGGTGAAAAGATAGCCGAATGCTACCGTTAATGGATGGCGAATAAAGAGATAAATACGCTGCTCTGTTTTACTGGCAGACAGGAATTTCTCTTTAGTGACTACCGGGAAAGAACCGATACTCGAAGTATATAATTTAGAATTGTGTTTGTGATGATAGTTGTGAGATCGCTTCCATACGCTAGGTGCAGCCAATATAAAATACCCGAAAATTGTAAATACGATTTTAGCCAGTATAGATCGCTGTAAAATAGCCCTATGAAGATAGTCGTGATAGATAATGAACATCCTCACAAATAAGAGACCCAACAAGATGCTAGCAGAAATTTTAACGAACCAAATAGCGCTTAAGAAAATCAGCGCATAAGCTACACCCATCAACGACAGGGTTGAAAAGGTATGAAACCAGCTGAGCCGTCTAAATTCTTTGGCAAAAGGCCGGGTCGCTCTGATGAGTTCGTTATTTGTCATTTTGCTGTTGCTGTCTTTTGTGTTTCCACCGCCTATGGGTCCATAACCATATTTCTGGCTGTGCTATGATATCTTTCTCTAGTCGCTTGGTATGTGCGATAGTGATTTCATTCTCCGCTGTATCTTTAGGCTGATCGAACAACAATTCCATTTCTATGCAGTAATGTCCTCGTTTGGGTCGCTTTGCAGCGATATAGATAATCGGGTAATTGAGTTTGCGGGCCAACCGTTCCGTTCCTAAAAATACTGGGGTATCTTGATTCAAGAAAGTGAGCCATAAGGCATTGTCGGGAGAAGGGGTTTGATCGGCTATAAAAGCGGTGGATGTTAGATCCTTTCTATCATTTACCATCCCTCTCGTGGCCTCTTTCATTGGATACAACTTATTGCCCAACCTTGTTCGCATATGATAAAACAATCGATCAAAATATTTATTCTTCAACGGGCGATATATAATAAACAATTGATGAATAATAGGTTCGACGGCAAATCGTGCACCAGCGAGTTCCCAGTTCCCAAAGTGTCCTAAAACCACGATCACACTTTGTTTTTTCTCGTGATAGTGTTGTAGAACCTCAATTCCCTCAAAAGTCAAGTGCTTTTTCACCTGTCGGGGCGAAATGGTCAGGCTTTTGAGTGTTTCTAGTATCAAGTCACAAAGGTAGCGGTAAAAGCGTCGTGCAATGACTTGAATTTCTTGTTCTGATTTTTCGGGGAAGGAGTTCCTCAGATTAGTCAATACCACCTTTTTACGATAAGAAAGGCCGTAGTAGAGGACTACAAATAAGAAGTCTGATACTCGATACATCAACCAAAATGGCAGTAGCGAAATCAGATAAATAAAAGGTAATGCGAGATAGAAAATTAAAGCACTCATAAGCTATTATCCGTAATATATCGCCGCAAAGATAGGTTTAAAAGTGCAAAATCTACCTAATTTTCAAAACCCTATCTGTTAGTTGATATGCCAAGATTCGCCAGAGGCGTAGAAAGAGGCGATGCCCGGATAGTGCGCTATCATGTTTTGTCGGATGAAATCAAAGGGGACGTCCTCGAAAGTGCCATAATCGGCCAGGTATTCCATGAATTTACCGCCCGACTTATTGAAGGCCTGGAATAAAGAGTCATTGTGTCCATCAAAGTCAAGTGCCTCTACGCCCAATTTATCGCACAATTGCTTATTGAACGCCGGAGTAGCGGCTACCCATTTATCATTTAGGTACATTTCTACAAAAGCATGTGGTGTCAATTCATCTGTTCCAAACTTCTCTATGATCCGTTCTACCGCAATGTGGTTTCTGACTTTTACCAAATGTAGTCGAGCTGGAATCTGTATAGCTCGCAGGCAGGTAATGAGTAGTACAGACTTATCGATACAGTGCCCTCGCTCCCGCTGTGCCACATGACTGGCTTTGAATTGACTTTTGTCGGTATGCAACTGATAGGCGTCATAAAACCAACGATCCCTGACATTTAAGTAAAGCTGTATGGCCTTCTCTTGCTGACTAGAAGCCGCCTGAAGGGTGTCTGCAACAAAAGTCTGAATGCTCGGATGGTCAAAATCAAAGTAATAGGTAGCGGCTAAATAGTTTTCCATTAAAATTCAGTAATTTTAAACATTCAGTAATGGTAAAACAATGATCTTTCTCTATGTACTTTATCATTACTCACCTGAAAAGGTTAGCAAAATAATGAAAAACCAACCATCAAGAAGAACCTTTCTGAAAAAGGCGGGGCTAACAGCCGCTGTATTGCCTTTTTCCACGCTTCTACCCGCCTCTATTAGGCCGGATACGGAAGCCGCCAATGCATTGCAAGTCCATATTTTTTCCAAGCACTTGCAATTCCTCAATTACAAAGATATGGCCGAGGCTGCTGCCGAAATAGGCTTCGACGGCGTCGAACTCACCGTACGTCCTAAAGGGCATGTAGAACCTGCACAGGCTGCTACGGAGCTTCCCAAGGCTATAGCGGCTATTAAAAGCGCAGGACTTTTGTCGACTCATATGGTTACCTCATTGTTGAGTGCCAAGAATGAAATCAATCAAATGGTACTGAAAACAGCCGCAGCACAAGGGGTTGAAAGTTATCGCTTAGGCTATTTCAGTTTCCCCAAAGAAGGACCATTGGAAGACGGACTTAAAACAGCTAATAAGGAATTGCGAAAGCTGGCCAGACTCAACAAAAAGTTAGGCATAAAAGGCGCCTATCAAAACCATGCAGGGACCAAAATAGGAGCCTCTATGTGGGAAGTCTGGCAGATGTTGCAAGGCGTGGATACGGAATTTATGGGCTCTCAGTTTGATATCCGACATGCAGTGGTTGAAGGGGGCTTGTCCTGGACAAACAGCTTACGACTCATCAAGGATCATATCCATTCTATCGTCGCCAAGGACTTTAAGTGGGAGCAAAAAGAAGGCAAATGGCAAGTGAAAAACACCCCCTTGGGCGAAGGAATGGTTGATTTTAAAAAATACTTCTCGCTACTAAAACAATATGGTATTCAAGTTCCCGTCGCCTTACACCTGGAGTACCCGATTGGAGGCGGAGCAGAGCATGGCGCCAAACAGTTGAGTAAGCAAGAGACCAAGCAGGTGTTTAAGGCGATGAAAAAGGACCTGACTTGGCTACAAAAAACCTGGGCGGACAGCTAGGTAAATCGGAAATGGGAAGGTCGAAATTCCGGCTTCCCAGTTCCCACTTCGTTCTTAATAATCAGGCGTTTTATAATGAGAAGACCCTTATTCATTCTACTAGTACTATTCTTTTTTACCACTTGCGAAGAAGAGAAAGCTCCTCAACGACCCAACGAATTATGGGCCAGACGATCCGTCTTGGATCAGCGTCCCCGCATGCTTAGCTTAGCACTGTCTACTGATCGGTATATAGCTTATGATGTAGAAAAGTGTGGGCTATATAAGTTTTGGCAAGGAGGTATTTATTGGGATGGCGCTGCCTATAATAATATCAAAACAGTTCAACCCACTAGTTGGGGAACAGCCTATTGGGAAGAAAAGGCGGAAGAGAATACTTGGTGGATAGAAAAGGACGGAGTGACAGAAGTACTTGATGCCCAGAGTAAGGGCTATATCATTCAAGACAATGCCATTACAATCCGCTACCAATTGACCTTGGCCGATGGGACGGTGATAGCCATTAAGGAACAACCCGAAGTTCATTCACTTCCCAACAATAAAGTGGCATTATATCGTGATATTTATGTCGAGGGGCTACCCCCTGGGGATCAACTATTCTATCAAGGGTTTTCGCTAACTACCAATAAAAAGACTAGGATTCAACAGGTTTTTGAGGCACTACTCACACCTATGCCATCGGCACGTTTGGCTTCCGCCAATAGCAGTCAGTATTGGTTGGATCGAAGTGGGTGTAATACCTGCCATCGGGTAGAGGAGCAGACCATTGGACCCTCTTATCGCGCTATTGCTGGTCGCTATGACAATCAAGCTAAGGATATAGAGCAGCTTACTCAAAAGATTAAAACAGGAGGGAATGGTGTTTGGGGGGAAGTAATGATGCCTCCTCACCCTCAATTGGGAGATGTAGATATTAAGAATATGCTGAAGTATATTCTTTCTTTAAAGCCTGCAGCCCAATCCACGAAAGGAAAACCTAGAAGAAAAAGCACTGAACCTAATCTCCAAAAGAAAGCTGGCTTTGGCGCAGCTCTAACGGCAGTTCACCCTTCATTTGACCTCCAAACGATCCGACCGACTTGGTTTAAGCCACGCGTTGGCGCGATGGATTTTCATCCAGATGGTCGGTTATTATTGACCAGTTGGGATTCAACGGGAGCCCTCTATGCCTTGAGCGGTGTAGAGAGTGGTGATACGAATCAAATTCAGATTCAACGTATTGCTACGGGGCTTTCGGAACCATTGGGAATGAAAATAGTAGAGGAAGATATTTTCGTATTGCAGAAGCAAGAATTATCTCAACTCATAGACCTCGATCAAGACGGAGTTATTGATGAATACCGAACCATTTGTGATGCTTTTGGCGTGCGGCCTGATTTTCATGAGTACGCTTATGGTTTAGTGTATAAAGAAGGCTACTTCTATGCCAATTTAGGTTTGGCGATGCGGCTGATGAGCCACGAGACGCAGTTGCCTGACCGAGGTACGAGCATCAAGATAGCGCTAGATGGTAGCTATGAGACGATTGCCACAGGCCTTCGTCAAGCGAATGGCCTTGGCCTTGGCCCTGAAGGCGAAGTATTTGTAACCGAAAATCAAGGTCAATGGGCGCCGGCCTGTAAAATCATACATCTCCAAAAAGATCATTTTTATGGTTGCGAATACCAAACGGGTGATCGCTATAAAGGGCAGTCGATGTCCCCTCCTGCGGTCTGGTTGCCCCATCATGAGATCGGGAATTCACCAGGACAAATCGTACAGGTAGAAGAAGGAGCATATAAAGGACAAATGTTGCACGGCGAGGTAACTCATGGGGGTATAAAGCGTGTCTTTTTGGAGAAAATAAAGGGCGAGTACCAAGGCGCTGTTTTTCGTTTTAGCCAGGGCCTGGAAGCAGGGATCAATCGGCTGGTATGGGGTCCGGATGGTGCTTTGTATGTAGGAGGAGTAGGGATGAATGGCAATTGGGGGTGGAATGGGCATCAGTTTGGCTTGCAAAAGTTGATGCCGAATGGAAAAGTGCCTTTTGAAATGCTGGCGGTTCGTGCATCGGCAGATGGGATTGAAATCGAATTTACAGCTCCTTTGGCAGATGGGCAGGGGGAGCAGGCGGCTGATTATCAGTTACAACAATGGCGCTATGAAACGACTCCAATGTATGGTGGCCCTAAACTAGATCTCACAGATTTAAAAATAGAAAAGATCAGTCTTTCACCAGATCGCAAGAAGGTGCAATTGACGGTGCCGGATTGTCGAGAAGGATTTGTGATCTATATTCTATTAAATGAGGGACTCCGTAGCCAGCAGGGCGACTCATTATGGTCGGGAGAGGCCTGGTATACGCTCAATCAAAAAGGGTGATAGGGTGATGTCTGGGGATGATTATAAATCACCCCCAGACACACACCCATCGCCGAAAAAATGATAAAACGATGAAAAAACCAACAAAACGCATTTCACGCCGAGCCTTTGTGAAGCAAAGTAGCGGAGCGGGTATTGCCCTCACTTTTGGTGGGGTATCTTGTCTAAATGAAAGTAATATGGGAGATTCAAATGCCGAAAAAAGTATTGAAGTTGTTAGTGTAGATTCCAATTTTGAAAGAGAGCCACTGGCGCAACCTTTTGGCTTCAAAGGAGGTTCACTCGACAATATCTGGCAAACCGTGGCTTACTTGCAAAGTGCCTCTGGCCAACATGGTATTGGTATTGGGGTGCAAAGTGTACTCTGGTCTGATTCCAGTGTATTTGCTGACCATACCCAACATGGGGGTAATGCCTTAATGTATGCGATGAGCGAGCGTGCCTTGCAGATTATCAAAGGACAATCCTTTAGCAATCCGATTAGCTTGCTGGATGATATCTTGGAAGAGGTATATGAATACGGTAAGAAAATTACCCTTCATCCCAATCTGCGAAAGACTTTCGCCCTCAATGCATTGGTAGGGGTGGATAATGCCGCCTGGACTTTATATGCAAAAGAAAATGGCCTTACTAATTTCGATCAACTCGTACCGCCTGCTTACCAAGCCGGTCTCTCAGCCAAACATGCCAAAGTAGCCGCTATCCCTGCACTAGGCTACGGCACGCCTATTGATACCATTAAAAAAATGGCGGACGAAGGCTTTTTCATCATGAAAATTAAGATTGGCGCACCGGGTGACCAAAAAGAGATGTTGGAAAAAGATAAGGCTTTTATTAAAGCCATTCATGAAGCTATTGGCCATTATGAAACGCCTCATTCTCCTGATGGTAAAATCCCGTATTATTTTGATGCCAATGGACGTTACGATAAGCAAGAAACGCTGCATGAATTTTTGGACTATGCGGAGAAAATTGGTGCATTGGGACAAATTGCGGTATTGGAAGAACCATTTGGTGAAAGAAACCAGGAATCGGTGACCGAACTCACCGCGCGCGGCCCACGTGTAGCTGCTGATGAAAGTGCGCATACGGATGTAGATGCGCTAGATCGTATCCAGCAAGGCTATAATGCGATTGCGGTAAAAGCGGTAGCCAAGACGCTTAGCATGACGATGAAGATCGCCCAAGTGGCGTATGAGAATAAAACACCTTGTTTCTGTGCGGATTTGACGGTAAACCCTATTTTGGTGGAGTGGAATAAGGTGGTGGCAGCGCGTTTGCCGGCTTTTCCCGACTTTGATATGGGTTTGCAAGAGACGAATGGCTGGCAAAATTATAAGTATTGGGATAAAATGGAAAGCTATCATCCGATGCCTGATGCCAGCTGGGTGAAGCCTCAACAGGGCGTATATGTTACGGGAGATGACTTCTTTGCCCAGAGTGGCGGAATCTTAACGCCTTCTCCTCATTATGAAGAAATGTTTGCTAAAAAATAACCTTCGCTGACAATTTTTGTGGTCCTGTCCGGCTGGCTAGCTAGACAGGCAGGCAGCGTTTTAGGTGGAAGCAAGACTTTTACTAAGGCGCTAACTCAAAAGCACAAAAATGGTCAGAGAACTAAAAATAACAAATGGAACGTCGACTATTTCTCAAAAAAACTGGAACGGTAGCTGCTATCGGTAGCTTCTTACCTACTTCTGTTATTAAGAGTCAAACCAAATCCATGGGGAAAAGAAAATTTAAAATGTGTCTTAATCCTGGTGCTATCGGCGTCAGTGCCAACCAGGATGCTTTATTAGATATGGCCATTAAATATGGCTTTGAAGCGATTGTAGGTATGCCCACTGACCTAGCTGCTATGTCGGAGAAGGCTATGTCTTTCTACCTGGGTAAGATGAAATCGAATGGAATAAGCTTTGGTGTAGCCGGCTTACCGGTGCAATTCAGAGCCAGTGAGGCGAAGTTCCGCGAAGATCTCGCCAAACTCCCCCAACTCGCCCAAGCTTGCCAAAAAGCAGGCATCAAAGGAATGGGCACCTGGATCATGCCCACTAATCAAGAATTGACCTATCTCGAAAACTTCAAACAGCACGCTAGCCGATTAAAAGAAATGGCTAATATCATCGGGCATTATGGGCTTAGCTTAGGGTTAGAATACGTAGGTCCAAAGAGATTGATGGCGCGGAATAAGTTTGCTTTCGTACACACCATGAAAGAAACCAAAGAATTGATCGCTGCCACGGGCGAAAGTAATATTGGTATCCAATTGGATAGTTTCCACTGGTTTTGTGCCGGAGAGACAGCCGCCGATTTGCTGACCTTGGATCGAGAAGATATCATAACTGTTGATCTCAATGACGCACGCAGTGGTTTCTCAGCCGATGAGCAGATAGATGGGAAACGAGAGTTGCCGGCAGCTACTGGTGTTGTAGATCTAAAAGCTTTCTTGGAAGCGCTGATCCAAATCGGCTACGACGGCCCCGTTCGCGCCGAACCTTTTAACCAACCTTTGCGAGACATGGAAGATGATGCGGCACTGAAAACGACGCATGCAGCAATGAGTAAGGCCTTTGGCCTCGTAGGAGGGTAGAAATAGTAATCAAAATATAAATCAAAAGCCTTGTCGCCATTGTGGCGATAAGGCTTTTTTTAGTAAAAATGAATAGTTGATCAATCTTGCCCCTGCTTGCCTATATTCAGATCGGATCAATGGAATATGTAAGCTGCTTGGCTATCAAGTAAAAACAAATTGTTTCAAAATATATCTATATAAACACTTTGTAAACAAATTGTTTTATATGTATCTTGCTTGTCGTAGGAATGAAGAATAAATAAGTTGGTCCAAGTAGATAAATATTTTTCATTCCTTAACTGACACTAATCGTAAACATGCCATGAGAGAACAAACCTGGGTGGAGCTTCAAGCGGAGGCCCCACTCGCTGTTAATGCTTGCTTGCATTACTTCCAAGATCGCTATACCAATTGGCGCGTCAAAATAATGGGTATTGATGCCCTACTCGCCTATTTTTATACGAAAGAAATAGAGATCGTCATTTCCACCTTTGGTATACCTAATCGAAAAGATTGGTACTACGAAATTTTCCTCGACGGTAATTTACTACAACACGAAAGAGAATTCTCTACCTACGAATTAGCTGCTACTACGGCTATTGTTATCGCTTTCCAGGAATTAGAGAAAAAGTATTAATCTGCCCCACCTTCCCCTCTCCTAAAGGACAGCCACTAGCAGTGTCATTACCCCTTATTCATTACTCATTACACACTATCGATTACTAACCCAACTGTACTATGAATCGACGTATTATACATCTAGATTTAGATTGCTTTTTTGTGGCTTGTGAGGTGCTGAAGAATAGTACCCTACAAAACAAACCTGTTCTGATTGGCGGTAAATCAGGTCGAGGTGTAGTCGCTTCTTGCTCTTACGAAGCGCGCGCTTTTGGCGTGAGATCAGCGATGCCGATGCGGTATGCACTACAGTTGTGCCCAGATGCGCAAGTGATTAAGGGTGACATGGATTTGTATTCTAATTACTCCAAACTAGTCACAACGATTATAAGAGAAACGGCTCCTACTTTCGAGAAAGCCTCCGTTGATGAATTCTATGTGGATATGACCGGGATGGATCGTTTTCACGCGAGTTATCAATGGGCTAATGAATTGGTAGAGACGATCCGAAAGGAATCGGGACTGACCATTAGTTTCGGACTTTCGATCAATAAAACGGTCTCTAAGATGGCCACGAATGAGAGTAAACCTAGTGGACGATTAGAAATAGCTTCTACTGCCGTACAGCCTTTCCTCAATCCACTTTCTGTGGCTAAAATTCCTATGATTGGTAAAAAAACATTTTCCACGCTTTCTCGAATCGGCATTCGGAAGATCAAGACCTTGTCGGAGATGCCGCAAGAATTTATGGAGCGACTCTTGGGTAAGAATGGGCGAGTGCTTTGGGAAAAAGCCAATGGGGTAGACCAACAGCCGGTGGTTCCGTATGTAGAGAAAAAAGCGATTTCTGCTGAGCGTACTTTTTCACAGGATACCATTGATATCAAATACATCAAATCGCTCTTGATAAAACTGACGGAGGGTTTAGCTTTCGAATTGCGAAAATCAAAGAAACTCACCTCTGTCATAGCCGTAAAAATTCGGTATACCAATTTTGATACTTATACCCGACAAAAACGAATTACTTATACCGCTAGCAATCATCGCCTAGTGAGGATTGTACATGAGTTATTTGACCAGCTTTATGAAAGGAGAATGCTGATTCGTTTGGTGGGGGTGAAATGTGCGGGCCTGGTGAGTGGCCATCCACAGATTGATCTCTTCGATGATCCGCCAGAAATGATCAAGCTTTATCAGGCAATGGATAGTGTTCACAAACGCTTTGGGAAGGGCTTGATTCAAAAGGCAGCGTGTTTGCCCGAGAAGGGAGTGATAGGTAAAAAGCGAGGGAGATGATCATTAACTGCAAAAGTTGGCATAGCCTTCGTTATGGGACCATTCAACCAGAAGCCTTGGCTCAATTGGCTGCTGACTTGGGCTATGAGGCAGTAGGTTTAACGGATATTAATACGGTAACGGGGATCTACGATTTCATAAAAGCTTGCCGAAAGCTAGGTGTAAAGCCAATTATCGGAATCGAATTTAGGCGCAACCGGGGCAATGAGCTGCTTTATGTAGGGTATGCAATGGACGAAGAAGGTTTTCACGAACTCAATCAGTTTTTATCCCATCATAATTTACAGCACCTTCCATTGCCAGATACAGTTCCTCCTTTTGATCATGCTTTTATCGTTTATCCCTATCAAACCAACAGGTATCGAGTGTTGAGAATCAATGAATATTGGGGCATTCGATTTGATCAGGTGAATCTTCTGTATAAAGCCGGCAAATCGGTAATCGAGAAATCGATTGCGCTTCAGCCGATCACTTTCCACGATCCCAGCGAGCATCATTTTCATACGGTCCTTAGGGCCATTGAAAATAATATTATATGGAGTAAAATAGATCATTATACCACCGCTCAAGCAGACGAATTCCCTCGGCCTATCGATCAGTTTTTGCAACAGTTTGAAGCGTATCCCCTACTCATTCAAAATACGTATTTTCTCATTGATCAATGCAACTTTGACTTTGATTTCGATGCGCCCAAGAATAAGGAAACCTATACCGGCAATCGATACAGCGATAAATTATTATTAGAAAACCTGGCTTACAAAGGCATGGAATTTCGCTACGATAAACAGAATAAAGTAGCAATAGATAGGGTGAAAAAAGAGCTAGGTATTATTGATCGCTTGGGGTTTACAGGCTACTTTTTGATTGCCTGGGATATCATTCGGTATAGCAAAAGTCGAGGCTTTTATCATGTAGGGCGGGGCAGTGGAGCCAATAGTATCGTGAGCTATTGCCTGGGCATAACCGATGTTTGTCCGATCGAACTCAATCTCTATTTTGAACGCTTCCTCAATCCTGCTCGCTTAAGCCCCCCCGATTTTGATATCGATTGGAGTTGGAAAGAGCGGGATGATATCCTCGACTATATTTTCAAGCGCTTTAATTCAGATTGTACGGCTTTTATTGGCACGATAGGGACATTTAAATACCGATCTACTTTTCGAGAGTTGGGAAAGGTTTTTGGCCTGGCAAAAGCCGAAATAGATCAATTGACCCGAAGTCCGATGGATCAGCATAAGAAAGACTCTGTTGTACATACGATTCATCATTATGCAGATAAACTCAAGGGCTTCCCCAATTTACGTTCCCTACATTCCTGTGGTATTCTCATTAGCGAAAAGCCACTCACCTATTACACCGCCTTGGAGATGCCTCCCAAGGGCTTCCAGACCGCTCAATTCGATATGTACATCGGAGAAGACATTGGTTTTGAAAAACTGGATATCTTAAGCCAACGTGGGATTGGTCATATTTATGACTGCGTCAAATTAGTCAAAGAAAATCAAGCGATTGAGGTTAATATCTTTGACCTGGATAAGTGCAAGCGAGATGAAAAAGCCAATGAGCATTTACGTATAGGGAATACCCTGGGGTGTTTCTATATTGAAAGTCCAGCTATGCGTGGCTTACTCAAAAAACTCAATTGTAATAATTATGAAACCCTAGTCGCTGCTTCCTCAGTTATTCGGCCAGGAGTAGCCCAATCAGGGATGTTGCGGGAGTATATACGGCGGCACAATCATCCAGGCACTTTTCAATATCCTCACCCTGTCTTTGAAGAGCAATTGGGGGAAACTTACGGCGTGATGGTTTTTCAGGAAGATGTGCTAAAGATTGCCCATCACTATGGTGGGCTTGACCTGGCGGATGCCGATATATTACGGAGGGCCATGTCGGGTAAGACCCGTTCCATTAGCCAATTTAAAAACATCAAACAACGTTTCTTCGACAACTGCAAAGAAAAGGGCTATCCACCAGCCCTCACCCAAGAAGTATATCGACAAATAGAGTCATTTGCTGGCTACTCCTTTTGCAAAGCACATTCGGCTTCTTACTCCATAGAAAGTTACCAAAGTTTATACCTCAAGGTCTATTATCCTTTGGAGTTCATGGTGGCAGTCATCAATAACTTTGGTGGGTTTTATCGAACAGAAGTATATGTACACGAAGCACGTACGGCGGGTGCGACGATAGAACTACCTTGTATCAATCAATCGAAAGTCAATACCACCATTGATGCCGATCGTGTGTTTATCGGTTTTCAGCATATCAAAAGCTTGCCCAGTAAGACAGCAAAGGCCATTGTAGAAGAACGCGTTCGTAACGGACCTTATCATTCCTTAGCCAACTTTATGGAGCGAGTAGCTATAGGTGTTGAACACTTGGAGATTCTGATTTTCCTAAAAGCTTTTCGTTTTACGGGTCAGACTAAACAGCGATTAACGATCGAAGCCCGCTTATTTTTTACGGGAGAAAAACCCAAGGACCAGTTGATTCTCTTTCAGCCTGACCGGAAGGAATTCAATATTCCCCATTTGGATACTACTGCGGTGGAAGATGCTTTCGATGAATTGGAGTTTTTAGGTTTTATGGTGAGTTATTCTCCCTTTGAATTATTGCAAACGACCTTTCGTGGAGCAATTTTGGTAAAAGAGTTCTTAGCTTATGAAGGAAAGTATATCAAACTAGTAGGCTATCTGATCTGTATCAAAGACGTGCCTACGGTAAAAGGGATGATGAATTTTGGTACCTGGGTCGATGTGGAGGGGAAGCTGTTTGATACCACTCATTTTCCCAATGAGTTGAAGCGTTATCCCTTCAAAGGTTCAGGCTGTTATTTGCTGTATGGGAAAATCGCGGTAGAATTTGGCTACCCTTCCATGGAAGTTAAGAAGATGGCAAAATTACCCATGATTAGCGATCCCCGTTACGAGGATGCTAAGACGAAACCTTCATTCCAGCACCTAAAGCGATCACTCCAGCACGATCACCAAGTCATTACTAGAAAACCACACCCTTCCAAGGAAGAAGTGAATCGTTTGTTTGGTCGGAAGCCGGAGGCGTGAAATCAGGAGCTGTCTCTTATACACATCTCCGAGCCCACGAGACCGAGGCTGATCTCG
>CAJXUM010000006.1 GCA_913060855.1 uncultured Lewinella sp.
TTTTTTATTCTTTAAGAGCATAATAAAGAATTTTTTTTTTAGAAAATGTGACTACCTAAAAAACTTGCGTCTTAAAAGTGAAAGTTTTGAGGGACACATGTTATAACGATAACAAAGGAAAGAAAAGAGATTTAAAAAATGACAAAATTTTAAGAAATACTAGTCATTTTCAAAATATATAAGAGAACTTTAATTAGAAAGATTTATATGTAGATTGTTTTCATTTGGTTTTTTGGGGTTATACAGGGTGCTGCGAGTAATCGCAGCCGCCCTGTTTTTCTAGCCTCAAGATAGAGTAAAGTCCGCCAGGTAACTGGGGGACTTTATTTTTTGTAGGAAGTTTCAATTCAGGTCGATCTCACTTACGCCTGCCAATCCGAATATCCCATATCCATTTTCAATATTTTGATGCACATTGACGGGTTCCGCAAAAGGGTTGTCCACTGCATCGTAATAATTATTCAAGGACCGATGGTATAAATAAGTATCCCTACTCAGAGAAAGGAGCTGAATCTTGATCACTCCCTCCTGCAATTCATTATAGCTATACAGCAATACTTTGTAGGTATTTCCATTAAAGGCGGCATCGGAGAGCAGTAGCAACTCAGCGGTGCCATAGCTAACCAATGGATCGTTGGAATCCAGGTAAATTCCGGAATCATAGTAACTAGTATCTTGCCCATTGAAGTAAGCCACTCGCTGCATGCCTGAAAAGGCATAATAATTTTCCTCGCCTGCTGGGTCTTGAAATTCTATTTCAATGGCATCGACTCGATCACCATCTGACGAAAATGTTCCGTTGGGGGTATATTTACCAGCGAGGATGGAGATGGGCTGAGGCATAATTTGGGTAGCGCTAATGGTCTTGAAGTTAGGTGCACTGATCTCTAGCCGGTAAGTAGATTGGGTTTGTTCAAAACCACTGGGAACAGGCGCAGTAAATCTAGAGGTATTAGGGTTGTAGGAAAAAACAGGAAGCGCTTGTTCATTTTCAAATAACCGTACTGTAGCTTCTTTTTGTATCTCGAGAGAAGTAGATTCAAGGATACCTTTACTATCTGTTAAGAGTAGGGAAAGCAAGGTGTCATTTTGCTGAAATAAAGCTCGGACTGCGAGTGCCGGTTCGTGCGGCGGAATGTCGATCTCGACTACTTGAGAAAAGCTATCGGCGTCGCAATTGCTCAAGAAGAGGGATAAGCCTATGAAACAAAAGATATATATAGATTTCATGTTGTTGTTTTTATTGAAATTGAGTCAAATAAAAGCCTTGATGAAGCATCATCCATACGGATAGGCTCTACACAATTACAGTAGAGCATTCATCCACTCCATTAAAATTTAAAGCTGTATGAGACCGATGGTATAATGGGCAGAATGCTGATTTCTTTGAACACTCGTCGTTGTTGTCCGCTGGTATAGTCGAAATCAGAAATGACATAGTAGGGATTTCGATGATAGTACGCATTGTATAGCCCGATGGTCCAGGTTCTTTCCCAGTTCTTTTTTTGCTTTCTAAAGGCAATGCTTAGATCCAAGCGGTGATAATCCGTCATGCGAAATGCATTTTTTTCTCCACCACTCTCCACTTCTTCAAAGTAGTTTTCTCCATTTGAGCCCGACGGCCATGCATCTACGGAATAACGATATAGCGGTAGTGTAATAGCATTGCCCGAACCATATACCCAAGCTCCACTAAGGGTAATATGGTCATTGAGCTCATGGGTCACGGCAATAGATATATCGTGGCGTCGATCGTAACGGAAAGGAAATCGTTTGCCATTATTAATCTCATCAAACTGGCGCCAGTTCCAGCTTAAGGTGTAGCCAATCCAACCACTGGTACGTCCTTTTTTCTTTTGCAGAAAAACTTCTAAACCATAGGATTCGCCTTCTCCTTGGGTGACCTGGTCCTGCCAGTCGGATTCAAATCCAAATAAAAAACTTGCCCCTTCTTTATAGGATAAAACGTTGTCCATTTTTTTGTAGTAACCTTCCAGACTGATTTCGTATTTATCTTGAAAAGTACGTGCTACACCTACAGCTGCCTGCCAGGATTTTTGTGGGAGAATGCGTGCCGTACTAGGAACCCATAGATCTGTCGGTAGGTTGATACTTTCTGAGGTGAGGAGATTGATGTATTGCCACATCGTACTGAAAGAGGCTTTTATTGCCGTATTATTTTCTAGCAAATACCTCAAGCCCAGCCGTGGTTGGAGGGAAGAATACCACTTCTCACCCACTTGAAAAGCGGAAAGGTGTATGCCCAGATTAGCTTTCAAGGCACCCAAACTCATGTCATCTTCGATATAGGCATCATATTCGGTAGAGTAGGCCTTATTGGAGCCTATAATCGTGTCTAACTTGAAATCAGGATCTGCATTTTTCAAGGCGAGCGCACCGGGACTATATTCGTGATTGGTAGCACTCAGGCCAAATCGAATATAATGACGTGGATTGGGAATGTAGTCGAAATCAATCTTGGCAGCCAGGTCTTTGATGCCCGAGAGGTACTTGGCATCAAATCGAGATATCTCATTCGTGTTTGGATCCTTAAATTCATTCCCTATAAAGAAGTCTATTTTGTAACGACTGTAGGTGAGTGTTGTATTGGCAAATAGCTTATTGTTGATTTGCCAATTCCAGCGGAAAGCAGAAATTAGATTACCCCAATCAATGCCCGTTTCATAGACTTCATCCCCTTCTCGATAGGAATTACCAAATATATCTGCCCCGCTATAAGCACTTAAGAAGAGCCGATGCTTGTCATTGATCTTATGTTGTAATTTGGCGTTCAAATCATAAAAGAACAGCTTGATCTTTATTTCTTCACTTTCAGTTTGTGAAGCCTTGATGATGGGGGCAAAGATGAGATCTGCGTAGGTTCGACGCCCCGATATCAGAAAGGCGGTTTTACCCTTATCTAGCGGGCCTTCCAAACTCAGTTTCGAAGATATCAGACCGATAGATCCTTCTCCATGAAATTCTTGGAGATTTCCTTCCTTCATATTGATTTCCAAAATGGAAGAAAGTCGTCCGCCAAAGCGAGCAGGAAACCCGCCTTTGGTCAGGGTTACATTCTTGATGGCATCAGCATTAAAGACAGAAAAAATGCCCAAGAGGTGAGAAACATTGTAAACCGGAACACCATCAAGCAATACTAGATTTTGATCCGGACTTCCTCCCCTCACATAGAGCCCGCTTTGGCCCTCACCACCTGATTGTACACCAGGGAGTAGCTGCAGGGTTTTGAGTACATCGACTTCACCCAATAGGGCAGGGAGTTTCTTGATTTGCTCGACGGGTACCTCCATGCGGCTCATTTGACTGGATTGCTCTATTTTTTCGAAGCGCTCTGCTGTCACTTCCACGGTTTCAAGGCTTAGGCTAGGATCGAGGTTGATCGTTAGATTGGTGTCCTTATTGAGCAAAAAACGAATATTAGTAGCTTGATAACCAATGTAAGAAAACGTGAGATCGACGGAATCGGCAGGTAGCGTTATACTAAAAAAACCGTAGGTATTGCTGGTGGCACCTGTGCCATTTTGGGCTTCATAGACATTAGCCGCCAATAGTTTTTCACCAGAATTCAAATCCTGGATATAACCGCTGATCGTATATTTTTGAGATAAAAGAATAGGAATGCAGAGTCCCATTCCTAGGAGTGTGAGTAGGAAAGATTTCATATGTAGTGTTTTAGTTTTCTTAGCTTATTGCTATCATATAACGATCTAAAAAGCCATTCGTGACCGTCTTCTAAGAAAAACTTTAAAAATGCGTTTCTATTGTTGTATACCTTTTCTTTAATATTCTTTGATAGGGACAGGGAGCTGACTTATTTATTATTAGCACTATTGACGATCAGTTAACATACTCGTAGTGCAGTTTTGGCCAACCTGATTCAGGCGCTTAAGGAGTAGGCTCGGTGTAGTAAGATTGTAGACGAAGATTGGTCGGTAGTTGGCAAAACCCTTACTCGCATTGATTCCATTTTGGATGTCGGAGACAAGCTCATGCTCGTTCGAAGTTCTACGTATCGGGCTCCTGCCCGCAGTCTTCATACAGCAGGTAGGAGCCCGATTCTTAAGCTGGCCTACATCAGATTATGGTATTATACTGATTAGGTTTTAATTCTTAAAGTAGTATCCATTTTGAGTAAAGCTGATTTTAGCAGATAATTAATCTAGCAACCCACCGACTTAAGAAATCCAAATCGAGCCTTACTCCTTCCCAATCAGCTCCAAGGCATATTCCAATACCGTATCAATATTATTGAGATGATCATGGATGCTTTGGGTAATGAGATGGTCCGGCAATACGCCGTGAAAGGCCGAAGTAGAGGCCGCCGTGGTAACAAATGTATTTCTCGCCACAGAATAGGAAATTCCAGTATGGGGTAAGGTATACCTTTTTTGATTGGCCGTACAGAATTTGTTTGACCCTAGTTCTTCACCAATTAGGATAGCTAAATCAAGGTCCTTTACCAGCGATATAAAATGCCCAGTGGTAGAATGGCCATCGCCATCCATTAAAAGGTAGATTTCTCCCTTAAAGGCATCGGCATATGGTTTTTGCGTGCTTTTCAAGTGATCAAAATCATTTTGGAGAAAGTAAGTATAGGGTTTATTGGCAAGGTATTTCAATAGATGATTGGCAGCATCAGAAGGGCCACCACCATTAAAACGCAAGTCGATAATTAAGTGCTTAACCCCAGCTGATTTAATCTCTTTGAAAGATTCATCAATGAAAGATTTATAGGCGGGAAACTTATCGCCATAATAGGCGAAATTCTTGATGGTTAAAATCGCGGTATTTTCATCATAAGTACTCAGACAGAGTTCCTTTTGACATTCACTATTGGAGACAATTCTATGGTACCTTGGTTTGGGCTGATAGGTGCTCAAAGGGCTAAGTGTGATGGGGTTTTTCTGCCCTTTTACAATGATTTCATACTCTTTTGGGAAGTTTAATGCGTAAGGAATATAGGAAGTGATGTAACCGCTGAAAAGTAATTGCTTATAGGTGGCAATATGTGCCTGCGAGTTGATATGTTTAAAAGCAGCGGCTGTGATTTGAGAAATGGGGCGGCCATTGATAGAGAAAATTTCGAGCCCAGCTTGTACTTTATCTTTATTCAGTAGTGGGTCAGATAGGTATAACCGGCCTTCTATCAATTTGGCTTCTAAAGGAAATCGCAATTCAATCGGAAGCATCGCATCTTCCTGATTAAACCAGCCAAGACTGGAATGGCCACAGGCAAGTTTAGTTATTATTTCGCTACAGTACCAGATGAACTCGGGAAGTGTGGTCTCGTCCGAAATTAGCTGTCTTTTTTCCTCAATGCTTTTCTGAAAATCTATTTCAGCAGTAAATTTATAGGGTTGAGGATGAGTCCCCAGTATTGTATCGATGAATTGATTGAAATCCTCCAGGTAATCCGTTTTGCTGAACGTTTTTGAAAAAGACGAATCAACATCCGCTTGGGTTATTCCGGCGGGCAAATACAAGAGGATCGAAAATAGGAAAAGGCAAAAAGTGTATTTCATGGTTAGATGAATTGGGTGAATACAATTTTAGTCCTTTTAACAAAAACAGCTTGGGTTATCGGGAGCGTATATGTGCTGATTTATAAAAGAGAACGAGAAACTAGGCTTGGAATTTGCCCGGCGTCGTACCATGAAACTTTTTGAAAGCTTTGTAAAAGGCTGATTTAGAGTTGAAACCAGATTGATTCCCGATAGCTTCTAGGGTATACCTCGAATTGACTGTAATCAGATGTTTGGCTTCTTCCACTCTGTATTCATTGATGAAGTCAGTGAATGTTTTATCTAGGTGTTCGTTGATTAATCGGGATAATTCATGGGTAGAAAGACTCAGTCGCTGCGCAATATGAGCGGATTTTAAATCGGGATTAGTATATGGTTTTTCTGTTTCCATGAGTGTTTTCAATTGATCAATCAATCGATCAACTTCTTGATTATCGATGGTAGGCTTGTTTTTATTACTCCTTTTAAAAATAGCTGAAGCGCTTTTTTTATGGAAAAAAAAGTAGACAGAGAAGGAATAGAACAAGAGGGAAAAAGCGATGGAACCACTGATGAAATATTGGAAGCTGGCAAAAAAGAAAACGCTCCAAACTATCAAAGTCGCAAGGACTAATAGTAACAACCATTTGCTAGTTATAGTAGCCTTAGTGAAAGGCGTAAAGCTAGCCGACAAGACCATACCAGAAGCCAGAATATACAAGAGCCATTGCACATTGATAATGGGCAAAAGTATTTCTTTGTTGATAGCCACATAATGAGGAAAGGGTAGAAATAGCTGTAAGCCTGCGACTATTAGAACCCAAAATAGAATATGGATTTTCCAATGCCTGACTAAGAAATGCGCTGGATGTACGACACTAGCGATATAGGTAAATAGGAGGGGACCAATCAATAAGAAAAAGGGAGGGCCTGATTGTAGGAAAAATATAGGGTCCTCTGTAGAGAAGGAATAGAATACTGACTTTAGAACCCTCAGATTCAAGACCAACAAAAACCATCCAAAGGCCTTATTGGAAAAGGAGGATAAGGACTTGTTAATCAGAAAATAGAGGCTTACCAAAAAGCTATTAAAAACGCCAATAGCACCAAAAAAGAATAATATCTGAGTGGCAAATTCCATTCATTTGGGATTACTTGATCGGTCAATATCCCAAAAAAGAAGCGGAACATAAAGTTTTCTCATTACTTGATGGCTTGCCGAAGTGGCTAAAGTTGGTTCGTCGAGAGGTCAGGATAGCCTCTCGAAGAGCTAATTTTAGAGAAATCCTTTCTCGATTAAAAAATCCATTGCTTGAAAAAACCAAGCTTCCCTGGCATATTGATCAATTACAGCTACCCTTCCCTTCAGAATAAACACTATTTTTGGAGTTCTAAATCTAAACACAATGAAAAAATACTTTTACAGCGCATCTTTACTCCTTTTATTGTTGGCCTGCAATGCGCAAAACGGAACCCAGGAAGCTGCGAGTACAGCGAAGGCCGTTCCTCAAGGAATCCAAGATGTGGATGTCGCCGCTTTTAAAGCCAAGATGCAAGATGAAAATGTGGTATTGCTGGATGTAAGAACAGCTCCCGAAGTCGCAGCAGGTAAGATTGCCGGAGCCTTAGAAATCAATGTTTTGGAAGATGATTTTCAAGCCAAAGTAGATGCCTTGGATAAGGACAAAACCTATTTAGTCTATTGTAAGGCAGGTAGTAGAAGTGCCAGAGCTTGCAAAATCATGGAAGATGCTGGATTCAAGGATTTGTACAATCTTAAGGGCGGATTTACGGCCTGGGAGGCGCAGGATAAATAAGGGCTTTGATCGCTTCGTCCGGGTGCGGACGCTTTGCAGGCTTTTCATTCGAACGAATGTTGTTTACAAGTGTTATACTTGAGCAAATAAACATTAATTGTCAGAATTATGAGTAGCAAAGTATCGTTCAAAGAATTGGTTAATGGTGAAACCCCTGTGTTGGTAGATTTTTTTGCCGAATGGTGTGGTCCTTGTAAGGCGATGGCCCCTGTGCTCAAGCAAATTGCAGGAGAAATAGGTGAAAAAGCCAGGATCGTTAAGATAGATATAGATAAAAACCCTGCCATAGCAGAGCAACTCCAGATTCGCGGTGTTCCTACTTTTATGTTATTTAAGGAAGGAGAAGTGAAATGGAGACAAGCAGGAATGCAGTCCGCCAAGCAGTTGAAGGATGTGATAGAAGTTTATGGATAATAGACAGATGGCTATCACCTCTAAGCGCCTGACTTCAGAAGTTTTCCAACGCGAGAGTGTAGGCTAACTTCTGAAGTCTAAGTCTTGGCTGCTATCGGGGCCTGTCTAGCTTTGCGATATCAACGCTAAGTTCGGAAGGCTGGGCTTCCAATGGCTGCCATTTTTATAGAAGATTCAATTTACTTACCTTTGTTCCGCAGTTGATTTTAAGTCCTCTCCAACAAACCATCCCTATTTTAAACATACTGGATTTATTTTAAACCTATCAAATGGAAAACCTATTTGTATTGGCTATCCCAGGCTTGGATGGCATTAGTCAACCTTGGCATTGGTCCGTTTCGGGCTTGGCTTTGGCGCTAATCGTCTTTTTACTCACCTGGATGGGCCGCAAGTTTGGAATCTCCAGTTCCTTCGAAACCATGTGTACGGTAGCGGGCGCTGGAAAAAGAATTTCGTATTTCAACACAGATATTAAGGATAAAACCTGGCTCATCTTTTTAGTCATAGGAACCATAGGCGGCGGCTTTATTGCTAGTGAATTTTTGGCCAGCCCTGAGCCCGTAGCTATCTCCTCCTCAACGATTGATTTTTTGGGAGGAGTGGGATTGAGTTATCCTGATTCTGATGCAAGTGGTCGCGGTTTTATTCCAACTGATTTGTTCAATTGGAATAGCTGGGCGGGTATAGTGGCCGTTTTAATCGGTGGCTTTTTGGTCGGTTTTGGCGCTAGATATGGCCGAGGTTGTACTTCAGGACATGCCATTACGGGTTTAGCGCATTTACAATTACCCTCCTTATTGACTGTGATCGGATTTTTTATCGGTGGTTTGATTACTACCCATTTGGTCTTTCCTTGGTTGCTAAAACTGCTTAGCACTAGCACCATTTAATGCCATTTTAAAACAACTTCATCATGTTAAAGAATATATCTTTTCTAGCGGTTGGTCTTTTCTTTGGGATTACGATGACCAAATCTGAGGCCATTTCCTGGTATCGCATTCTAGAAATGTTTCGCTTCGAAAGTTTTCATATGTACGGGATCATCGGTGTGGCTGTCGCAGCCAGTGCGCTGATTATCTGGTCTATGAAACGTAGCGGGATGAAAACCTTGGATGGCAAATTGGTCGCCATTCAAACCCTGGAACTCAATGTGAAGCGTCACTTATTGGCTGGGAGCATTTTTGGACTAGGTTGGGCGCTAATAGGTAGCTGCCCAGGGCCGATCTATGTATTGATTGGTAATGGTTATTCGATTCTATTGCTGGTTTTAGTTGGCGCTTTAGCGGGGACTTTAGCTTATGGGGCTTTGGGACAGAAACTGCCCCATTAATTCTTCATTCCTGAGCCGTTTTCCGGGCCAAGTTGAGACTAAGGAAAGTCATTATCAGGAATAAAACAGCGATAAATCCCATGGCCATGCGCAGCCCTTGCCAATCGGCCAAAAAACCGATGATCGGCGGCCCAAATAAAAAGCCGGAATAGCCAATGGTCGTGACCATACTTATGCCTACACCCGGCTTTACCCCAGGCATGTTTCCTGCTGTACTGAATGCAATAGGCACAATAGTAGCCAATCCCAATCCGATTAAAAAGAAGCCTGTAATAGTGGCCCAAGGAGATAGAATACCCAGGCTAATGCCAATACCGGCCAGGGATAATAAACTACTGTTAATGAGTAACTTGGGGTCTCCCCAGTTGGCTCGGAGTCGATCTCCTACAAAACGTCCCAGCATCATAGCCATAGAAAAGGCAGCCAACCCAATCGGCGCCAAAGCCGCCGGAGCCAATACCACTTTCTCCAAATAGTTGGTCGTCCAGTCGGCCATCGCTCCTTCGCCCAACATGCAACAGAAGGCAATTAAGCCGATTCCCAATAAGGATTTACTCGGCCAACGCATTCCTCCTTCCCCTGCTTCCATTGGGCCCACCGTATCCTGTACCAAATGGCGAATCCCCCATATGACAGGAAGAACACACAATAAAACGACGGATAATAGGTGAGGGAAAAGATCGACTTGATAACTAGTATAGATAGCACCCGTACCTGCACCGAGCATCATACCCGCACTGAAAATGGCGTGAAAGGAAGACATAATCGGTTTGCGATACGCTTTCTCTACCAAAACCGCCTGTGCGTTCATCGCCACATCTTTCATCCCCGTGAAACTTCCCATGAAGAAAAAAGTAATACCCAGGACGATGAGGTTGGGTGCTAGGGGAATGAAAGGAATACTGCTGATAAATAGAAGGGCACAGACAGCTGTGATTCGATGGCTTCCTTGTCGGGCAATGAGTACACCTGCCAAGGGCATGGCTATCAGCGCACCGATAGAAATACAGAGCAACATTATGCCCAATGCACTATTGTTTAGCTGATAGACTTCTTGAATTCTTGGTATTCTGGAGACCCAGTTGGCATAAAGGAAGCCATTAACAAAAAAGAAAATATTAACGGCTAGTCGATTGCGTTTCATTTTGATTAGGTTTCAATACTACTTAGTTCTACATTATCTTACGATGCCACCCAACAAAGCTACACCGCTCTGTTGGATAGAAAAAATACAAGCTTGGCCATTGCTGGTACTTTTTTAACATCCGCGCTATCACTTCCCCGCTGAAACCCCTATTTTGGCCTATATTAAAAGAAAGTCAATTTTCGAAACAGAACGATAACCAATGCGAAAAATCACACCTATCCTTGTGCTTCTGCTATTCATATGTGGCAGTAAGCAAGTCTTTTCTCAATCTGCTATCTTATATGTAGGCACTTTTTCTGAACGTGATAGCAAAGGAATTTATGCTTATGAGTTTGATTTGCAGACTGGTGATACTAAGTTACTACAGACCCTTGATCACCTCAAAAGCCCAAGCTTCCTCACCCTACACCCTAATCAGCAGTTTTTGTATAGCGCTAATCGAGAGACGATTGTCGAAGGCAAACCATGGGGCTCAGTCAGTTCCTTTTCCGTAGATCCCGAAACCGGAGAACTTACGCACCTGAATGATGCCTCTTCTTTGGCTGAAGGAGCCTGTTATTTAGCGCCTGACCAAAGTGGTAAGCAATTATTCGTCGCCAATTACACGGGAGGAAGCATGGCTGCCTACGGAGTGGAAGCGGATGGCAAAATTGGCGACTTACAGGGCAATTTCCCGTACCAGATTGAGGGCGGTCCCATAGCGCACGCCCACGCTGCCGTTCCCTCACCTGATAATCGCTACCTGTTTGTACCCGATTTGGGGAATGATGAAGTGGTTGGGTACCGCATTAAACCTAAAAAGGGGAAGTTAAAGCAACTGGATCGTGCAACGCTTGCTTTTAAGAAAGGGGTAGGGCCCCGTCATTTTGTGTTCCACCCCAATGGACGTTTTGCTTTCGTGGCCGAGGAACTTACTTCTTCAGTATCGGCCTTATCTTACCAAAAAAGAAAGGGCGTTTTGACGCATTTACAAAGAGAAAGTACCTTGCCGGTCGGCTTTACAGGGAAGACTAAAGTAGCAGATATCCGGATTCATCCGAATGGTAAGTGGCTGTATGTATCCAATCGTGGCCATAATAGCTTAGCTATTTTTGAGGTTGATTCGAATACAGGAGCGATTAAAACGGCTGGACACCCACCCACCCAAGGAGATTTCCCACGAGCATTCATGATCACCCCCAATGGTAAGTTCCTCATAGTGGCCAATCGCAATACAGATAACATCGTTATTTTTGAGATAGACCAAAGTACCGGGCAGCTAAAAGATACAGGGAAGAAAATCCTGATGCCCTCTCCGGTTAGCCTGGCGATGAGGAAGTGAGAATGGGTAATGGAGAATGAATAGTGAATAATTAATAATGTTTAATGAGTAATTATTCACTATTCACTGACAACGGTTGATGAATAGTAGTTGGGATGCTGCTACTTTCGGCCAAAATCCGCGGGTATTTCTCCCCAGTTTTTGGTGTCCCATTTCATAATTTCGTTACTATAGGTATTGGTTTTTAGCCAGGATTCTGCTCTAGTGATTAATTCTAGTAAACGGGCGGTGCGAGGGGAGTGTTTGAGGGTGGTTTTGGCCTTCTTCTTTTTCACCCAACCCATGGCGATACGGGAGTCTGTATATATAGGTGTATCTTTTCCTTGTTTCTGAAACATGGCCAGGGCATGCACGATGGCGAGAAACTCTCCTATATTATTGGTGCCCAGGGCAAATTTCTGATGAAAAATGGGGTCGCCAGTGACCGTATTGACCCCTTGATACTCCATTACACCAGGGTTTCCACTGCAAGCCGCATCTACAGAGATGCTATCCCATACGATATTGGCATCTGGTGGAGGGGAACTCGGCTTCCCTCCTTTGCTGGCTTTTTTTTGCGTGAAATCTTTGTACTGACCCAAAAAGGCATCTTCTGCTTCCGCTTTGGAGGAAAAGCTTTTATATTTTGCATTGGGATAGCCCTTGATTTGTCTTTGGCATTCTGTCCAGGAATTATAGATCCCTGTTTCTAGTCCTTCCCAGACTACATAGAATTTGTTTTTTTTCGCCATGGCGGCAAAACTACAAAAAACAGCTTGAGACACACACCAAAACAATGTTAATAATAATCTATACTTTTGCGGCAAAGCACGAAAGATGGAATTGATAGACACGCACACGCATTTATATGCGAAACGTTTTGATTCGGATAGGGATGAGATGATTGAGCGAGCGAAAGCTGCGGGAATCGCTACCTGCTATTTACCCAATATAGACAGTGAATCCATACCGGGGATGATGGCCTTGGAAGCACAATATCCCGATTATTGTGTGCCCATGATGGGATTGCACCCCTGCTCGGTGAAAGAAGACTATAAGAAGGAGTTGGCTATCGTTAGAGAATGGCTAGAAAAAAGAGCTTTCGTAGCCGTCGGGGAAATTGGGATAGACTTGTATTGGGATAAGACGTTCTTTGAGCAACAAAAGGAAGCCTTTATACAGCAAGCAGAATGGGCTGTAGAATATGATATTCCAATTGTTATTCATTCTCGAGAATCGATTGATATTATTATCGATTTGATTCAGCAAATGAAGGAGCCTCGATTAAAAGGTATATTTCATTGTTTTACAGGAACGAAGGCACAATCGGAGGCAATCATTGATTTAGGGTTTTTAATGGGAATTGGAGGTGTGGTAACCTTCAAAAATGGCGGATTAGCCGAAACCTTAGTCGATATCGACTTAAATCATTTGGTATTGGAGACAGATGCACCGTATTTAGCTCCGAAGCCACACCGTGGGAAAAGGAACGAATCGGCTTATGTAAGCCTAATTGCCGATAAAGTTGCGGCAGTAAAAGAGGTCTCAACGGAGACCGTGGCCCGAGTAACGACAAAAAACGCCAAAAAATTGTTTGGCGCTATCTGACCAGAACCTAGTAAAATTGGCATATTGAATGCTAAAAGGCAATCAAATACCTAACTATGATTTATACAGGGTGAAAAAATTTTGATTTGTAACATCTTTTTACAATTTTTGTGACTTGACACTATTGTTAAAAAGTTCTTAATTTTTATTTTTGCGAGTGAGGCTAAGGAGAGGTGCTCGAGTGGTTGAAGAGGCACGCCTGGAAAGCGTGTATACCTCCAAAGGGTATCGAGGGTTCGAATCCCTCTCTCTCCGCTAACCGAACTCAATTAAAAAACAAAATAATCGTAAAACCTTATTGACTATGCGAAAATTATTAGCGCTACTGCTTGTTATGGGATTAGCAGTTTTTTCTAGCAGCGTCGTATATGCACAGCAAAGCACAGGTGACGAACAGACTGAGGTTCTACTAGCACAGGCAAGTTCTGATCAAGCGGCTGACTCATCGAGTGATTCTGCAGACGGCTCCGGTTTCCAATTGTTGAAAAAGTATTTCATTGATGGAGACTGGCGATTTATGAGCTTCGTGCTTGTATGTTTAATTCTAGGTTTAGCATTCTGTATTGAACGTATCATTACGTTGAATATTGCCACTGTCAATACTGACAAGTTATTGGCCAGGATTGATGAAAATCTTAAGAATGGGGACATGGAAGGTGCCATGGAGGTTTGTAGATCTACCCAAGGCCCTACGGCTAGTATTCTATTTGAAGGATTAAAAAGTGCCAAAGATGGCCCAGAAGCTGTTGAAAAAGCAATCGTAGCTTACGGTGGCGTTCAGATGGGTTTGCTGGAGCGTGGATTAGTTTGGATCTCACTTTTCATTGCCATTGCACCGATGCTTGGTTTCATGGGTACGGTAATTGGTATGATTCAGGCATTCGACCGTATTGAAGCGGTAGGTGATCTTTCTCCATCAGTTGTTGCCGGTGGTATTAAAGTGGCACTTTTGACCACTGTATTCGGTTTGATCGTTGCAATTATCTTGCAGATTTTTTACAATTACATCGTTAACAAGATTGATACAATCGTTAACAAGATGGAAGATGCATCAATTGCATTAGTAGATATCTTGACAGATAACAACGTATTCAAATAATCATCATCGAGCATTCAACTCAGAATTATGTATAAATTTTTAAATAAACACGGCCAAACTTTAGCCTTTGGCTTGGGTTTGCTCATCACCATCGTATTCATGGCCGGTGCTTTCCCTACAGCGGGAGAGTTCGACTTTGAAAGTATGTCGGATGAGGAGATATCGAAAATTGGTATTTTCGATTTTGGCCTCAAAGCTGCCGTAGGCTTAGCAATTATTACTGCTATCGCCTTGGTACTATTTGGCATATATCATATTGCTACCGATTTGAAAGGCTCTGTTAAGGGGCTTATCGGCATAGCTGCCTTAGGAGGACTATTCTTTATAGCTTATTCTATGGCTGAAGGAGTTCCAACTGGTTCTATTGCTGGTGCAGTAGAGAAATTTGCAGCTTCCGGTAACGGGCAAATCTCAGAAGCTAACCTCAAATTTATTGGGGGGGGCATCACTACGACGGTCATTTTGATCATGGTAGCTGCTGCATCTTTTGTGATAGCCGAGGTAGTTAATTTTTTCAGATAAAAATAGGAGGGTTCAATCATGGCAAAGAAAAGTAGTAGAGACAGAATGAAAAATGAGATCAATGCTGGCTCAATGGCTGACATTGCCTTCTTATTGCTGATCTTCTTCCTAGTAACAACCACAATTGCTGAAGACAAAGGGATTTTGGTGAAATTACCACCTTGGTCGGAAGAAGAGCCAGATATTACAAAGCTTAAAGAGCGTAACGTTTACTCGGTATTGGTAAATGCGCAAAATCAGCTTCTCGTTAGAGAGCAGCCTATGCGCATTGAAGATCTTCGTGAAAACGCCCAAGAATTTATCGCCAATCCAATGAAACGGCCTGATTTGTCAGAGAAGCCTACTAAGGCTATTATCTCTCTCAAGAATGACCGAGGTACTAACTATGAGACTTATCTTAAGGTGTACAACGAATTGAAAGGGGCGTATAATGATCTTTGGAATGAATTGTGCCAACGTAAATTTGGTATCGATTACAGTGAAGAACTTCCTGTTGCCTATCGAAAAGCAATTAAGGCAGAAATACCTTTCGTTCTTTCAGAAGCTGAACCTACTAACTTCGGTGAAGAGTAGACGGGAATCGTCGAGAAACTACCGTTCATTTCTTCATCCATCGGTCAGCTGATTGGCCGGCAAAATTGTAAGAATATGTCTAAGTTCAGTAAAAAAAGAGGCAAAGCTGACCCGGAAGTATCCACAGCTTCTTTGCCGGATATTATCTTCATGTTGCTATTCTTTTTTATGGTAGTAACTGTATTAAGGGATGCGGAATTGAAGGTAAAGGTGATTACTCCTTACGCTAGTGAATTGACTAAGCTGGAGGAAAAATCATTGGTGAATTATCTGTACATCGGAAAACCTACCAAACAACATCAAGCAACCTATGGTACTAAGCCACGGATGCAGTTGGGTGATAAGTTTGCTGAAGTCAGAGATATTCCACTCTTCTTGGAAAAGCATAAAGTAAAAGTACCAGAAGCAAAACGTCCTCGTATTACTTCTTCTCTACGTGTAGATGGTGAAGTGACAATGGGAATCGTACAAGATGTTAAAACGTCTTTGCGTAAAAACGGCCAGCTTCGGGTGAACTATTCTGCTAAGAAGGTACCTACGAATTAGTCGATATCAGATTTCAACGAAGAAGATATTACGAGCCGTATAGAAGAAATTCTGTACGGCTCGTCTATTGTGGCCTTGTGTTGAATTAGCGTAAGCGATCCATTGACTGAACGAGCTTATCATCCTTTTTGATATTGCGGTAAGCTAATGCAGCAAAGACTATCGCTAGTACGGGTAAGCCCAGTCCAAGTCCTAATTGCGCAGTCTGCGCAGCGGTATCCTGGCTCAAGAGAACCCCTACAACGGCACTCCCCGCTACTACTCCAAGAATGGCGCCGGTTGTGAGTCGCATTTGTAATTTCCTATTCTTAAACAAGAAAATACTTAACAAGTAGAGGACAGCAGCTAGCCCGAATAGAACGGATATGGCCGTATGGTCCAAAATATTGTATTTTTGATCCGCGAATAGCGCGGAGGCGGTCACCGGCTCTTCTGTAGAGGCAAATGGTAAGCCAAATAAGCCCAATAGGGCGGCGGCGGCCAAGAAAAGAAAAATGGATTGAATTCTTTGAATCATATTATATTGTTTCTGAAGCGCAAAGATAAAACAAACAAAAAATAAGAGCATGTTTGGGCAAGGCTTTTGGAGATGAAAAGTATCATTTTTTTGTTAAGACGAGGCCCTTTTTGAAGCGCATATCCCTAGATACGGGCAAAAAAAGGAACGAAGTATTAGCGAAAAAAGGACGTTTTTAGCCCAGATGGTCTTGCCCAAATTTGCTCTAAATCAAATCAATGAAATCTTCAACCGTAAAATGCACGTTCTTTGGTACTAATTTGGGTAAAAATTAGGCAAACATAGGGTTACTTCTAGTCGAGAGCAATGTTTAAGAGACTATTAAAGAAGATACCACTAGAATAACTTTCCTGGGATGAATTCATACGGTTATGAATCCTCACCCTAAGATCATTTTAGGATCCCCCTCCAAAGCGTGTCCAAAGCATTTCTCGAAGCTCCGTCTTTAATTTTTGCACGGCTTTGCTTTCCGCATTCACCAAAATGATAATGCCAACTCCTCGATCGGGACTCAGCATAATAGCAGAAGAAAAGGTACCCGTACTTCCACCGTGATAACTGAATCGTTGAGTGGTCTTTCCAATATAGCCGTTGTACCATCCCAATGCATAATCAGCTAGCCCAAAATGGAGTCTTTTATAGCTTTCCGAAAGCAGAAAATTATTATCCCCTAACAAGCCCTTCAAGTGCAATTGCATAAAATGGGAAAGGTCATGGATATTCATGGATAGGTCACCCGCTGGGGCAAAATAGGCTTGCACTTCGAAAGGATTATGGACTGGCAAGGGGCGGTATTTTTGTTGAGATAAAAAAGCCAGGGGTCTTTTTCGATGCCCCCCATTTTGTGTTGGATTTTCTTCTTGAGGGAATCCGATGTAAAAATCATATCCCAATTGTTCAAATTGCATGGCCAACAAGTCCTCATAAGACTTTCCGATTTTCCGCTCTATCATTAAAGCGGCAATGATATAGCCGGCATTGGAATAGAAATGTCCCTTCTCACCCAGTGGTACCGCAGGCAACCCCAAAGCTATTTTAGCGAATTCCAATCTCGAAATTAGGTCTACACCCTTTTGTCGTTTTAAGGCCCTAAATTCTGCACTACTTTCATCCTCGAAGGCTGGAAGCCCGGTTCGATGACTCAATAGTCCTTCTAAATTGATCTTTTGATACGTCTGATGAAGGTAAGACGCTAATTCCGGCAGAACAGCGGTTAATTCATCGGTCCAGCTGATTTGCCCTTCTTCCACCAACTTCGCCGCAAGAAAAGCCGTAATCGCTTTCGAATTGGAACCTAGGTGAAATTTGTCAGTCACCTCTATCTTATCAGGTATATTACTTCCTCTTGTTCCTGCTAACCCTACAAAAATACTATCCGGTAGAATCAAGGCAATGGCCAGGCCGGGCACCTTATAGGTGGTTTGGAAATCAGCTGCAATTTCCGACAATTGCGCATTCGTTTGCGCATAAATGGGTAGATGGCTGGTCATACAACAGAAGAGAAATAACAAACAAAGTAGCTTAGGCTCTTTCATACGATGCATATTAAATGGGTGATGTAAGTTCACCCAAATATGGCGCAGATAGTTATCAAAATCCTCAACAATCCCCTCCTATATTTACAAAGCCGAAAGCTACAGGGCTGAAGCCGAAAGCTTAGATGGAAGTAATTGATTGGTGAAACCAAAGCTTGAAGCTAGCCGCTTTGTTTTTACTCACCATGGGAGCAGTAGCTGGCATAGGATTCATTTCAACCAACAAACGATGTCCGCTTATCGTCTTATAGGCGGTGATCCAGTCTCGGCGAATGAGGAAATTCCGATTTATCCGAAAATAAACAGCGGTGGGTTCTTGCAGTTCTTCTTCTAAGGCAGAAAGTGACAGTTCAACGGCTTTCTTGTTTCCTTGCCGATCCACGATATAAGTGATCTTATTGTCTAGGTAAGCGTAAGCAATTTCGGCCGTCATTTGCCAATGGTAGCCTGATGTGGTTTTTATTAGAATCTTCTCTTTAGGTTTAACACTTGTACCGGAAGAATCGTCTTTCCCTTGTTCCAATTGATACTGCACATAATAGTAGTAATTCACGCCACCTATCAATAATAAGGATACGGGCCAATCTACTGTTAAAAACAAGGTATCGATAATGGTATCTTCGTCAAACATAATGAAGTCATAGACCGCATTGACCAATAACCAAAAGGTGGTGATCGCACTAGAGACGAATAATTGTAAGATCCATCTTTTTACTGGCTGGCTTTCTTGCCAAGGCATCCACTGATCGAATCCTATAATCACTCCTCGAATACTGAAAAATATTAGGTAAGCAATAGCCAGACTAGCGATCAAGTTTTCATAATACCAAGTCTCGTACAACACCACTCCGATCGCGTCCTCCATCCCCACATGCACCACAAAAATACTCATCAAGGGGATGCCAATCCACATCATCTTTGTATCCTGGTATTGTATTTCGGGGCTAAAACTTTGGCAATCATTCATACTCGGTGCATCTCATGGTGAAACAAAACTATACTCATTTAATAAGATGCCACCGGGAACGTTCTACCACTACTCCTTAGAATAAATATCTGCGGAAACATTATAATACATTAATAATCAATGTATTTAAGTTCGACTTTTACATACGACTTCAACAATTCATTTCATGTAGCGTGTTTACGTTTGAAAAGTTATCGGAAATGAGCAAAGTGGTATTGAAAAGTTAGAAATCGGAAGCCTGCCTGGCTTTTTGCCAGAACAGACAGGCCGGAAGTTGTAAAACTAGCCTAGTCCAATCTAGATTCCGCCTTCCGAATTCGCACTTCCCCCTTCACATGGGAAATTGCTGCGACTTCAAGGTACATAGACCTGTCTCTTATACACATCTGACGCTGCCGACGAAGAGGATAGTG